>NZ_JBTOOE010000020.1:0-82008 GCF_054786815.1 Pseudoneobacillus rhizolycopersici
GAATGAGGTTCGATGGAACCTCATTTTTTTCGATGATACTATATATAACTGCGTCTTTAGTTTAATAAGATTTTATTTATCTCTTTTCTATATTCATCTTCATCAAATACGTATTGTGGTATCAAATCAATCCACTCTACTCTTGTACCTATAGAATCATACCCCGAAATAAGATCATCTCTTGTACTCCTATCAATCCCTATTTTATCCCATATTACATTGCCGTTTAAAATGATTACTTTAGCAATAATAACAGTACACCATAAATCACAGTCATCCGGACACATTAATACAGGTAACGAAACCTCTTTTTCTTTAGAATTATACCTATCTTTTACAAGGTTCTTTTCCTTCTGGTCATCAATCCATTTTAACAAAGTAGGAACTAATCCAAGAAAATTTTTAGAGGGATAATGTTTATTAAGAATTAAATCTAAGGGGATTCCTTCTATTGTGATAGTAGGATGTTCAACATCACTATATTTATGATACGCAAAGGATATGTATATGATCCTGCATATATTGGACTTCTTAAAATGTATTGTTATGGTAAAAACGCATCCGTTCGTCATAAAGGTTTAGCCAGATTTCTGGTGCCTTTTTTTATAAGATTTATATCGTTAGTCGAGAGCGGACATAGCGACCGTTGGTCTTTGAGCCCGTCGAGTAAACTGTTCAACTATGAGAGCCCTTCAGAGTGTTACCTCATCTTTTGATTCTTTGATATAATCCTTCAATTCCGACAGGAACTGTCTAACCTTTGAAATGTGACCATCCTCAATTTAAGCAAGTTACATTTCGCACATACAGATAGGAAGGGTTTGTGGTTATCGCCCTCTCAGATATTTATTATAGCTCATATGTATCAACGATAAATGGAAAGCAGAATGGGGAGGAAAAGAACTGCAAAAGTAAGCAGCGCAATCCCAAAAACCCCCCTATAATTTTGCTGAATCCATAATTGAGGTATCAAGCTTCCGACATATACACATCCCCAAATAGATGGGATAATAATAAAAACCCACTTTAACAAATCTTTCACTTTTCTTTATTCTCCCCTATTATTGCTGGACCAACTTGATCTCCATGTCCGCGCATATGAAATGTTATATCGACATGATAATTAACATCCTTAACTTTATTCTGCCATTTAAAGTCATTCCATTCTTTTAAGGTTAGGAAAGTAGATTTAACATGATTATTAATAAAAAAACAATCTACTCCCCATTTGTGTATGGTTTTATCAAGTAGGTCGGTTGCCTCTTTTTTCATCTGCTTTTCAAGCGCCCTTTCTAACATTTTCCTATTTTTTTCTTTTGTATAATCTGCTGATGATTGGACACTAACCAAATCTCCTTCCATCGTGATATGAAAATACACACTGACTTGATTATTTTTTCGTTTTACTTTCATAACAGTTTGCTTTTGCGCTTTCATATCAATGGTTAAATTTAATTTATCATTAGCAGGATCGTTAAAATCCCAGGTTGTTCTTTTAAATTCGCCACGCAGCATAAAAAGGGTCTTCGTTTCATTCCCATTAAGAAATCCTCTAAGTTTATCTTTTTTATAGACGGCTGTTCCAAAGAATTCTACTGGAGTTTCCCCAGATCTTCGAATTTCTCCAGCATTTTGTTTACCAATAATCGGCTGTTTACTATCTGCGTCATACTCTCCAGAAGGTAAATCATCATTACCTTCCAGAATATCCTTTCGAAATGCAGTTTGAATGGCTATGGCACCCACTCCGATTTTTTCCATATCAATGATAAAATTATGAAAACGAGAATTAAGAGGTATCATGGTCCCCATATTGTTTGGATCCAACTCTAATTCAAACCATAAGCTAATATCCGTTTCCGTTGTTGGTTTAATATTTTGGATATACTCTTCAGCACTGCCGTGTGTCGTCAAAACATAAAATGATCTCCTAAATTCTCGACTGCGTACGACTTCGCTTAAGACGGGCATGACCCCTTTTTTGGCAAGTTCCTCCCCTAAAATAAATGCTTTAGCGTGCGTAAGGGTAAGCTTTCGTGCAATAAAACTTTGGCTTGCAAGGAGGGCTGAAATGATATTGGACCCTTCAACTGTATGGACGACAATCGGTTTAGCCGGACCACTTGTGTTTTGACCGCCGCTACTAAGAGGCTTTGGAACAGCGATGGCAAACGTAAATAAATAGTCATTTTTCGGGCCAATATCAACACCTATTGCTACAACGAAAGCCATATTCTCAGGATCTTGGCGGTCCCAACACCCGGTTAGCACCGGAAAGGTAAGAATGATGACAAATACGATTCTTAAAATCCTTGGGAACTTATCCACTTGTTCTACCCCATTTTTTTCTTAATATCCCAACGAGCCATGTTAGGAGTGGGAGGATGATAGAGCAGATGGACCCGTACCTACGTAAAATATCTGACTCCCAAGCAACGGCTTCCATTTCACTACTCGGCAGGAGTGCAAGGTGATAGACGATAATCGACAATGGAAAAATAAGAAATTGATCCTTAGGCAAGCGCAAGATTTGTGAAAGTATTGCAGCGCTGCAATACATACCAACAGATAGTTTAATAACCGTACACAACAGCCAAATAACCAGGAAAATACTTTCGACTCTTTGAATCCAACGACCAGCAATAATAATTCGACTGACTTCTAATAGAGGAAAGTTTATTCTAGTTGCTGTAGGATATGGGAAAATGTATAAATAGGTTATAATCGAACAAAGCATGATGGCAGAGCTAATCACAATACACACCCAAACTGCCGTTCCCCATTCTTTTGCTTTTCTCATTCTTGGTACAATAATTCCAAATGCCAGTAGTTCAGTAAACATCGAACTCTTGATTAACCCCATTTTAATGACTTGAGATTTTCCAGTTCCCCAAACAGGGGATAATGCTTTAGGGTCTGCATACGTTATAAGTCCACCAATAAACAGAACCATCAAACTAACAATGATTATTCCAATTGTTAACCACGCTATTCGTCCTAATATTTCCATTCCAGAACGAGCGATTAGTGAAACAGGAATGAGAAGAGCTAGCAAAATTATACCAACCGGTGTTAAAGGTAAGATGTCCGTAGCAATAATATCAGAGAATTCCCGAAGAACAATGAACGTAAGCATAAAGAAAAAGAGAAAATAAGCTAAATTAATTAGACTGCCGAAGAATGGACCCATAATTTCTTCGGTCGCTGTTATGAGAGAAGACCCACCTTTTGCATTTGTTAATAACCCACGAATCCCCCACCAAGTTAATGGGGTAAGCAGTATCGCCATAAGCACAATTACCCAAGCCGCTGTTCCCCCATAATCCACCATCGAACGAGGAAATGGGAGAAAAATCTTGGTTATTACGAAAACGATTCCTACAGAAGCTGCTTCACGAATGCCAATATGATGCTGTTTCACATTTACACCTCATCCCGATTACCAGCTGGGTCTAGGTTACCACCTTTTAAGTCATGCATCTTCGAAATCCTTTTTGGTCGAATTGATAACGACCTGTTTTTTTGTCGATTTATTGGAGCTCTAATTACAATATCATTACTTGGTAAATAAGGAGAAAACGGTGATAATTCAGGTACCCCAAATGACTTGTTGGTTAGACGATTGGCTAAAAGAATGAGCCACAAAATAATAACCCCAACTAAACCCAAAAAAGAAGCAGCAAACAAATAAAGAAAGCGCAGGATTCGGGTGGAAAACTGCAAATTGTAGTTTGGAATTGTGTACGATGATAAAGCAGTAGAAGCCGTAATAATGACCACAATCGGGCTGACTATATTAGCTTGAACTGCTGCTTGTCCTAGTATTAATGCTCCTACAATCCCAATCGTCGGTCCAATAACTCCAGGAATCCTGACACCAGCTTCACGAATTAGTTCAAACATACTTTCTAGTAAAACCGCCTCTGCTGCTACAGGCAATGGTACAGTTTCGCGGGTACCAGCAATGGCAAGAAGGAGTGTTGTCGGTATCATCTCCATATGATAATTGGCAATTGAAACATATAAGGCTGGTAAATAAATTGACATAAAGTATCCCGTATGTCGGATGATCCGAATAAAGGTACTGTATGGCCAACGCAGATTAGCATCCTCCGAAGTCTGTAAGAAAAGTGGGAAATGAGCAGGTACAATTAAACCGAATGGTGAATTATTGACTAAAATCGCCACATAACCTTCGGCGATTTGAGCGGATATCCTGTCTGGTCGTTCAGTACTCAATACATTAGGAAAAATGGAGTTTGGATGATCCTCAATCATTTGCTCAATCATTCCGCTATCACCAATATAATCATATTCTATTGAATGAATCCGCTTACGGACTTCCTTTACAATATCATCATTTACAATCGATTTTATATAAATGATGGCAATATCTGTCTGTGAATATGTCCCCAATAGCTCCCATTCAACTATCAGATCCGGCGTTCTCAATCTTCGTCTAATCATTGATAAATTGGTTTGAATATCTTCTGTAAAACCCTCTTGAGACCCTCGAACAACCATTTCAGTTTTCGGATTATCAATTGCTTTTTTCTCCCCGCCTTGCACTCCTACAATTACAGCTTTGTTCCACCCCTCTACAAGGACAACAGTTGACCCGAATAATATATCATTTACTATTTTTTTGAATTTTCCTTCTGTGGAGACCTGTGCTTCTGTTAGAAGATGTTCTATCAAGAATTCTTCAGTCATCCCCTCAATATTTGGTATGTACATCGTCATTAAAGGGGTAAGTAGTGTTCGTTCAATAGATTCCAAACGTACCTGACCCCCCATGAAGATTACTGCACCTTGTAAGGAGGATTGACCAATTGCGAATCTACGAACCACAAGTCCATGGCTTTGGGGATATGAAAAGCGCTCCTTGATCCATTTTAGATTCTGATCAAGTATAGACGAAAGAGTGCGGTCTTCTTTTATTATTGTTTCAACATCCTGCTCATTTTCAAGTGACTTATTAGATTCTACCCCCTTATTTTGTTCACCGGTTCCATCCCAGTTACCCAATGAGAAAGATTCGTTTTTCTCTAAATTTAAATCTGCTAGGATGTATCTTTTAAGTTTTTTCAAAATGCCCATCTGGAAAACCCCTTTGGTTAGAAATTAATATTTATTGAAAAAATGGCATTTATTAGTTAGTATCCTTTTCAAAATAGATATTATTCTAATTTTCAATATGAATCTTATGGAACAGTTCTAAGGCAGAGACAGGGTGATGATATGATACTAGACTATAAAAAGACACAGATTGTAATAATAAATATTTCAACTATAACAAGGTTGTTATGTATGGCAGCTTCGAAGAGGCATTTAAAATTGAAACCGTAAAGTATCTTAGTGAGAAAAATAATTAGCCCTGTGGCTTTAGTAGCTAGAGAGGTGGGCGGGAATGACAATACTTTACATGGTGGGGTTCCATTAAGAGCTCTGTAATCTCTTTATTAAATAATATGTTATGCAGCTAACCTGCTCCTTTTATGCAAATAACAAATAAAGAAGTACAAGATACGCATGATATGAATAAGATCCTGCATATTTTGGACTTCTTAATATTTTTTGTTATGGTAAAAACGCACTCTTTAGCACAACAACCGAGAGAACTTCAAATGCGAAATTCTTTCTAAGATTTATGGGTTTATGATTTTCCTCAACTCTTTCGTTACCTCTTTGGATGTAAAATACACCTTATCTTCATGACCGATAAAGAAAAATGCACTTTGTTCTTCCTCTTCACCTAAATAGCATTGCAACAAATAATTTCCGCCATTATTGTCAGTAATTAGTAAATCATAATTTACACCTTCAAGTTTCACTTTCTCTCTTTTAGCAGTTAAGAAAGCATTTTTGAAAGTGTCCAATTCTTTTGAGTCCTCGAAAGATGCAAAGAATTCATCATTAAGTTTACCAAAAACAGTTGATTTGGAAACAGAAATTTCTTTTATATCGCTCACATCTTCCATCAAGACTTCATTTTCACTTTTCAATTGACATCCTGTTACTACCAAAGCAAAGAAAGCTAATATAAAGAATGTAAACATAAATTTCCTAATCATTCCTATTCCCCCCATATAAATTTCAGCTCCTTTTAAATCAATAAAAAGATCCCACTAATTATCTTAAAATTAAGTTTAATGTAATATTTATTGTATAAATAATATAATTGATCTTTTTTATATAAAAAAAGATTCATTTCCTATTAAAAAAATGATTCTAAAATTTAACTGCATCTAATTTAATTATTCTGCTCCTTTACTACATAAGTGAAAAAAAAAAGCTGAAAATACAGCAGGTGAAACGAATAGATACCTGTATATTTTCAGCCTTTTCTTAGCGATCTTTAAACAACATTCGCACTCGTTAGTACCATAAATAAATTCTTAATATTAATCAACTATAGTTATTTATAGTTATCGAAGTATTTTCCAATTTCAATTATTTCTTGTGCACTTAACGCTGTCCATTCTTCTGGTGTTTGGTTGGGATTTAAGTCGAGATAGGATTTTATCATCTTATAACCTTCACTGTAACCATATGACCTCGGTAGATCCTTTCCGCCATGCAAAATTTCTAATGAACGATATAAGTCCTGCTTGTATAAATCAGGTTCAATCTTAGACCATAATTCTTTATTGTAAGTCATATCAACTGGGGTATAGGAATGAATAGGATAAACAGTTTTTTCGAACATGACCGCTTTTCCTTCAAAAATAAGATTATCTAAAACAGTTGCAGAATGATTACTTAAATACTTTTCCGCCCAAACACTATGATGATATTCGTGGGCGACTCCGATCTTTATTAACAAATCATTATAATATTGATTATATGCAATGAGAATTTTTCCTGCCCCAACCGTAACCATTGGCATACTTTCATTGTTAGATGGAAAAACACACACCGCAATGTCCTTTTGTGAGGGTAGTAGCTCTGCAGATTTCAAAAGTGATTCCTGAATGAGTTCATTGATTTTTTCTTTACGAATTTCTAACTTTTCACTAATTATTTCTAATTCTGCTATCCCTTCAGGAGTCGAATCAAGAAGGGATTCTGCAATAAGAAGTGGTTCTGCCATATGAAGAAATTCTCCATTTTCAAAACAATCCTTGTAAACAGGCTGAATGATTTCCTCATTGTATAGCTCCAAGGTCAAATGGCTTGGACTCTCTTTCACTTTTTCAATATACCGTTTAAATAATGGATTGACATGAACAATTTTGTATTTTTGTTTAGTTTTAGGATGTTCAAATGAGAACAAAAGCTCATCGTATTCTATTTGTTGTTGTTGTTCTTTCTCTTCAAGTTGCATCTCGATTGTTTCATTTTGCGTACAGGAAGTGAGCATTAATAATGTTAGAAATAGAATAAAAGTTGCATTTGTTTTTAGATTGTATTTCAATTTTATCCCCCTAAGCAAAGAATTTTGAAAGTTATGATTACTTTGATTATATATATTCTACCATATATAAATTGGTAATTTAAGGATTTAATCAAACGTATTAATCAATGAACCTTCACCTTTAAGGCCATTAACAAAAAAAGTCCAAGATACGCTAAGGATTTGAATAAGATCCTGCATATTTTGGACTCCATAAGATCAATTTTTATGGAAAAAAAGCACTCGTTAGCATCTTAAGAGGGCGAATAAAGTCTATCCGTATCAGTATCTATAACGAAATCCACCTTAATATCACCATCATATGGAATTTGTTCAAAGTTATTTAACCTACAAAAGACATAGGGTAACTCTTTAATTTCGAAAGTTAATTTTTTTGCTTGAAGATACTTTAGTTTTAATTGTTGTTTCGTACACTTTCTTCCTGTTAATAGAACGGTCTGAAAATATCCGTCAATTTCAATAATCAGTAATTATCACGACTAGTTGCTACCCAATCAATATAGCTTAGATTTTTAACAAATTTGATCAACTCAAGCTCAGCGTTAATGTAAAAACAATGAAATATCTTTACTTAAAACGACTGACAAGCCATTCTCCTTGTAAAGAATGATTTCATATTCTTTGGTACTACTAAATTTGAGACACAATAATGCGTTTTCAGTACAAGATATAGGAATAGTATTAAACCCAACAATATTTTTATTTTCATTATACTTATCCAAAATATCAAGTTCATCAAACGGAATGAATGTAAATAACCATTCAAAGCAATATGATTGAGACTCTATATTTATCGTCATATTCCACGGCGTTTTTATATGTTCATACAAATAATCTACATATTTCCGGGGGAAATTTATGTTTAATCTTTCCTCTACATGATTAACATTTTTAACGAAATCTTCCTTTGACAAAGTGTTCATAATTCCCCTCCTCTTACACTAATCTTTTTAACGGTTGTCAGTTTTCCTCCTAATCTTATTCGTTTCAACATTGCTTTTATCCTTCTTTAATAACATTACTCTCTAAGGAACTATCCTGCCCCGTTACTTCCATAACATAACCTTTATTAATATGAATACTTATGCGATTATATTAATAGTTCACTCTCTAGAAGATTTATTATTTTTTTCATAAAAATGATATAATAATTACATCTAAACTAGGAGGTGTTTTTTGGTGAAATGGGAACAAGTTCGTGAACAATATCCGGAACAGTGGGTCCTTGTTGAAGCTATTTCTGCCTACTCAAAAAATTCAATACGACATTTGAATGAATTATCAGTTATTTCTTACTTCCCCGATTCAACTCAAGCATGGAAAGAATATAAAAAACTACATTTAGCTGAGCCTACCCGTGAATACTACATTTTTCATACTGATCACAAAGCAATTGAAGTGAAAGAGCAAAAATTTATTGGAGTAAGGAGACGACTTCAATGAAGATTGAAATGTGTGATGGATTACCTCTAGTCTCCGTTTTACTCTCTTATAACGGAGACATAAGGCAATTAAATGATGTTCTATTGGATACTGGATGTTCCACAACTATCTTCGATACCGATGAAGTAGAGGCAATTGGGCTTATTATTGATCGTACAAAAGGTAGACCAAGAAGAATGTATGGTGTTGGTGGAGAAAGCGAACTCTGCTATGAACAAATAGTATCTGATATAAAAATCAATAACCATTTGTTCGAATCCTTTCAATTACAATTAGGAATTACAAAAGAAACCTATGGATTTAATGGCATTCTTGGAATAGATTTTATGATTGAATCTGGTGCGATAATAGATTTAAAGAAAATGATAGTCAAGTAATTTTCATAAATAAAAACCTCCTTTTGTTACATCGCGGTGAACCGTACCATAAGTAAATGAGGTTTAAAAGAAGACAAAGTTTACACTCTCTTGAAAAATTAATAAGAAATAATATGGAAAGGTAGACTCAGTAGTTTTGAGTCTACTTCTTTAGAATAAAAACACATTGGAAACATCTGTAATTTCCAATGTGTTTTTTTGTAGTTATACCAATGTTCACATATAATTTTTTTGTGATTCATTGCGTTTTATAGTTTTAAATTGATATGTAAAATACGAACGGAGGATAAGTCTGAAATAACATTTAATGCATTGAGCGAAACGAAAGGAATGGGACGGGTATAACTGTGAAATAAGGTTTATCGAGCTTGTATTAATATAGTACTTTTCGCCGTCTAGTTGACTGAGTTCCATGGTTGAGTTATTTCTTTAATTTATATAGATGTTTATGATATTTGTATGGAAGGGGGAATTTTAATGAAAGTTTTGCAGGATAATATTATAAATCTTAGAAAAGCACAAAATATGACGCAACGTGAGTTAAGCATGAAGTTAGGGGTGACTTTCCAAACAGTAAGCAAATGGGAAAACGGAAATTCATTACCTGACATCACTTTGCTTCCAACACTGGCAGAAACTTTCCATGTTTCTGTAGATCAATTGCTAGGGATTTTGCCCATTGATGATAAAAACTATCGTGAGAGAAACAAAGATACTTCCGAATATAGAGACCGAATACTCAAGCAGTTTACTGCTACAAGAGAACTGTTCTGGAATGTGGATTATCTTGAGTTTATGGTCCGAGAGGCTTGGAAAATTACGACACCTATAATGATGGCTGAAGTAGGATGTGGTAATGGTCAATTTGCTGAACAAATACTCCCATTATTGCCAAAGGGAAGCAAGTATGTAGGGTATGAAAAGAGTAAGGTGATGCTTGAAGATGGTCAGAGTCGCTTTGCTGATAATGGAAAAGTAACGATATTACCCTTTGATGAAATGGAAGATGTAAGAGAGAAATTTGATTTGGTCATTTGCCAGGGATACTTACGACATTTAAATAATCCTGAGATCGGAATTGATTTGATGATTAAAATAACCAAAAAGGGAGGAATCGTCATTGGACATGAAGAAAACAGACCTTTCGAAAACGTTGGGCTATTGCTAGGTGATGAAATGGATGATTCGTTTGAAAAAGGACTTTTTTTAGAAAAAATGTGGAATAACGAATTAATTCGGGAAGGTAGAGATTATCGAATAGGATTACGACTTCCAGTTTTATTAAAAAAAGCTGGCCTTAAAGATATCAAATGTCGTATGAATGATCGTGTCGATTTGATTCTTAACCGTGATGAAAAAGAAGAACTTGAACGACTACAAGCTCACTATGAAATTACGAGTATAAAAGAAGAACAACTGGCGGATTTTGTTATGGAAAGAGGATTAACTCGCTATGAAGGTCATAGATATGTTGAGTTATACAATAAGAGAAAGTCATATATGGGTCAGAACATCGAGGAGGTAAGCTTGGTACATGTGATGGGCCTAATAATCAGTTGGGGTATTAAGCCATACGATTGATGCTTGATTAATATTTTGTGCAAAAGAGGGGTTCCGTTAAGGAATCTTTATTTTTTAGCGAAGATATATTCCTGTGAACCGTACCATAAGTAGGTGCGGATTTTTAATCGTAAATTATAGCAGGGAGCTATCAATGTCTAGACCATAATTTTAATTAAAGAAAATTCAAATTTAAATATAAAAACCCTCAATTACAAAAGATATAGTATAACAATAATATAAAGATGTTAAGGAGAGAATCAAATGAAAAACAATGAATTAAAAGAAACACCACATATTAAGCCAAATGGAGTAGAAATAGCAGAAACTATACTTTTACCAGGAGATCCACTTCGTGCAAAGTTTATAGCTGAAAACTTTTTAGAAAAACCTGTTCTTTTTAATGAAATTAGAGGCATGCTGGGGTACACTGGCGAATATAAAGGAAAGAAAGTTTCTGTTATGGGTACCGGTATGGGGGCACCAAGTATGGCGATATATTCATGGGAACTAATTAATATTTTTGGAGTAAAGAATTTAATTCGTATAGGTTCATGTGGGGCTATGCAAAATGATATAAAGTTATATGATATTATACTTGCTATGGGAGCAGCAACAAATTCAAATTTTGCGCATCAATTTAATCTTCCAGGTCAATTTCCAATTACAGCATCTTATGAATTATTAGAGAAGGCTAAGAAAATAGCAGATGAAAAGAATTATAAGGCTCATGTAGGAAATGTACTATCTAGTGATGTTTTCTATAATGCTGATGTAACTGCAACAGAAAAGTGGGCTAAGATGGGAATATTAGCGGAAGAAATGGAAACGACAAGTTTATATTTAAATGCTGCTAGTGCTGGAGCTAAAGCATTAACAATTTTAACAGTAAGTGACCATATGATTACACATGAACAAACAACACAAGAAGAGAGACAAACTTCATTTACAAAGATGGTGGAAATAGCTTTAGATGTAGTATAAGTAATGGGAGTCATATGAGTTATTACTTATAGAAAGCACATAGTCTACTTTACTAAAGAAGTATCAAAGAAGAACTAAACGTCCTTGATACTTCTTTTTTTCAATTCTATATAAAGGGATTACTGTAATATCATTAATTATGGCATGGGAATATATTGGTTCTTCTCCAAAGTACTAGGACCAGGAACTAAAATTAAAAAACAATGTATTCGAAGCAAGGGCAATGAAAGAAAAAAAACGCACTTACATTAGTTACGGTGAACCGTACCATAAGTAAATGAGGTTTTAAAATCCCACAAAAACTGGTTGGATAAAAGTTGGCCATGCTTCTCACTAGTGGGTTAATTTTGTATTCACTATACAATTGGGGTTTTTTTTATATGAATAAGTTGAAAATATGTAAGGTAAATAAACAAAAAAACTGTATATTTTCGAAGAATACACCGAATTAAAAGCCATTCAAGGTTCTATTTGTGAAAAAGCGGAAAAGGAGAGAGGATTTATCTATCACTGATAAGTTCTCTCTCTTTTTTCTATAATATTTGTCATAAATGAACAACAAATCTATTTCAATTCTGAGGAAAATTTTTCATTTGCACGAATAGACGAAAATGAATCGTATTATGAAGTGAAGGAGGTAGGGTATGAAAACGTTCGCCGGCTTACGTATTCATGAGATTGTTAAAACTTAAATGGAGCGTCAAGCATTACGTTTATGGGTTGGTTATGTACTGGAGAGAGGAACGGACTGAATCCGCCGAGCTCATGCTTTATCTTGAGCGCGAACTTAAAGTTTTCTTTAAGTTTCATTAATGAGCTAATCTACCATGATAAAATACAAGGAGGAAAAACTCTATGAAAAGGCGAATGGTCAGCTTGTTTTAGCGTTGGTACTGAGCTTACCACGAGCGGTTAACCTGAGCCATGAATTTTGCTCTTGTGATCGCTCCATCCTACTTAAAAGAGCCATCCTCATAACCAACCTTTGGCGAGGTTGAAGTAAATAAGCCATCTGGCGGTGTTAGAGTCGCGATTGATGACTAGAGTGAAATAGATCATATTGTTACGTACATCAACACGACACTTACATTGACTATGGCAGCAGTATCACCACAAATCGCTAACGAGCCAGTAGCAAAAATAGTAGCAGTTGAAAAAGAAATGTGCAACTTGACCCTAAAAGTACACAACCAATAGTTACAAATAAGAAAGTTAATGTTGCAGGAAGCAATACGGAAACTTCAATTGAACGAATTATGATAATTCTCGTAAAAGATGTTCAAATCACATAAAATCCTTCACGGTAAAGGAGTGAGTCTGATGCTAGTCCTTGGAAGAAAACCCGGACAATACATAGTGATCAACGAAAAAATTATCATAAAGGTAATTAAAAGTGAAGAGGGGCAATTACGATTGGCTATTGAAGCGCCAAAAGATATCTCTATCGTTCGCGGAGAATTGCTTAATCATGAATAAGCACTAGTATCTCGGTTTTTAATGCAAGCTTTCGTTTCGACAGCTTTGAACTAGTCCAATAGCTGCTGTTCCCTTGCTTTGGAGATTGCTTGTACCCTTCTATTTACTTGCAGCTTTCCATAGATGTTGAAGGTGTGGATTTTAAAAGTTCCTTCCATTATTTCCATTCTCAAGGCAATCTCCCTTATTCGACAAACCCTCCGCCATGAGATGAAGGATATCCAATTCGCCTACGAAGAATCATCTAACACCAAGACCTTCGGTCAGTCATGATTTGAGAGTTTCGTTACTTTACCTATTCTGTGGGCACTAAGGTAAAGTAAAAATCTTCGCCATGCAAAAGTAGACTTATTCAAGAAACGATAAACAGCGTCCTTAGCAGGAAAATCGGCAGATTTTTACTATCAAGCGTTCGAAACCAGTTCTTATTTTCAAAGATCAAGCAAAAAATCAATTGAAAAAGATAGCCACAAGAAAAACCGATAGACTTTGTAATACCTGCTTTTCTTATATGTTTTAGCACCTGTAATCCTTTAAATGTAGATGTTAGTTCATAACTTTCAAAAAAAATTTCGCAAAAAGACTAAACGTTTCAAATAAAATTGTCTATATATAAATTAATCACATATCCGATTACTCATGGACGAGTAAATACGCATGTAGTTTCAAGGATGAACATTTGAAACAGATGCCTATTTATTCGTCTTTTTGCTTTTTTACTGTCTTTTTTTGACAATTAAATAATTTATTAAATAATTGCGAGACTTAGGATGATCAAATAAGTCGCCGTCATTCTTCAGGAGGAAGAAGGGCAGCTCCCTGTTTGCTCATTTTTTATGTCAATTTAATAAGCGGGATAAGGGGATGAGCTAATTCTAGTGTTAGGGAGGAAACCGGGAGAATATGTGCTGATCGACAACAACATTAAGGTAACGGTCATTAAGAGCTATGAAGGCCATTTACGCTTGGAGATTGAAACACCGAAGCATATTTCTATTGTTCGCGGAGAGTTATGGGAAGAAAACAATATAGCTTTAGAAATGGCAAAAAAGGTCGAGGCCTTTGTCACTTAAGGACGAGTGGTGAAGTCAAGGAAGATAACAGTCTGACTTACAAATGTTTTGGATTAGCGCGCAATCCATCAATGACTTGTGAGTACAAGATATGCGCTTCAAAGGATGCGAACGGATAGGCATCCTAAAAACACACCACATGGAGGTAATGAGAAATGAGAATTAATCACAACATTGTAGCACTGAACACGCACCGACAGTTGAATACTGCAGCTGCAGGACAATCAAAATCAATGGAGAAATTAGCTTCTGGTCTCCGTATAAATCGTGCAGGAGATGAAACAGGGAATTCATTCTTTAGAACAGCAGTTGCAATCTGTTGTCCATTAGTAAAAGAAAGGTGTGTTTTCATGGATATAGCATTAATGTCAATCACATTGAGCCAGGGACAAGTCCAGAAACAGGCATCCATGTCAGTCATGAAGATGGCAATGGGTAATGCAGAACAGCAGGGCGAGGCTATTCAGAAGTTAATGAGTACAAATGAAATAGTTCGCATTCAACATGCTGCTCAACCACATTTAGGTGGAAACATTGATTTGAAAGTGTGAAGGTAATTTGGGGAGTAGTCTAGACTGTGGGTTGCTCTTTTTCTTTTTGGGGCAAATGGGGAAAGTCAAATGGAAATGGACTTTGGTCTAAAAGCAACGATACTATTTGAACAGGTATATCGAGCGTATCGCATAATCAATAACCATCCCTATCATAAATAAAAGGTGACCGTAATGGGTCACCTTTAGTTTTTATAATACCCGTCTAACTTTTTCTACATTGCCCTGCTTCATAAATAAAACAAACTCAACAAGGTCGCTGAAGTCAACAATATAGTTTTAGGGTTTGGTATGGTAAGCATCAGCCCACTACACTTAAAGCAGCTTGCTTCTAACCCCTTTAGCTGTAGTATGTTAGCGGCAGTCGTTGTCACACTATCAACCTTAACGCTATGTTCGCGCTTGCAAGGCACTTCTGGCAACCAGCATATACCCGGCCCCCCGAATCGTAATGATTCTTTCAGGATCGGCAGGGTCAGCCTCGATTTTTTTGCGTAAATTACTGATGTGTACGGAGACCGTTCTCGTATCCTCCAGACTCTCCATTCCCCAGATGAGCTGAAACAACGTATCGACACTGACGACACGATTAACGTTTTGTGCCATATAGGACAGTAGACTGAATTCTTTTTTTGATAAAAAGATGGTTTCACTACCCATGTTGACGGACTGTGCGTAGAAATCCAGCGTCATACCCGGTAACTCCAATAGTTGTTCCCTTCTGCCCGTCGACACTCTGCGGAGGTGAGCCTTGATCTTGGCCATGAGTACTCCCGGACTGAACGGCTTGGTCACATAATCGTCGCCGCCATAGGATAATGCGCTGATTTTCACCTCGTCTTCCTCACGACTGCTCAGAAACACGATCGGCGCATTCGTGTAGTTACGTGCGTTCCTACACCAATCAATGCCGTTTTCATTAGCCAGCAGTACATCCAGTACAATCAAATCCGGCTCGAAAAACTCAAGCAGCTTCATGGCTTCTGTCCCGCTATGACTGTAGGAGGATATGAAACCCTCCCTCTCGCAATACAGCTGAACAATCTCGCATATATGGGGATCATCATCGACGATCATTATTTTGTAAGTGTCCGACACACCGTCACCTTCTTTCATTTACAATACAAGGAAGCGATACAAAGAATATCGACCCCGTCTTACCATCGCTCTCCGCTCGAACCGTCCCTCCATGCGCTTGTACGATTTCCCTGCAAATCGCCAGCCCGAGCCCGCTTCCCTCTACTCCATTATCCAAGCCCGGTCGATCATACTTGTAATTGCGATCGAAGATTTGCTCGAGCTGATCTTGAGGAATGCCCGTGCCAGAATCTTGTACACTAATTGTCGCATAGCGGGTATGATTCACCTCGTCAACAGTTAGCGCAATACGCACCAGCCCACCCCTAGAGGTGAACTTCATCGCGTTCGACACTAGATTAAACAAAGCCTGCTCTAATCTTTGCGCATCCATCTCGACAATAGGCAAGTTGGATCCTTGATCTTCCGTATCTCCGATGTCTAGCATGAAATCCAAACCTGCGTCACGTACAACCAGCTCATATTGTTCAAAAAAACCACGCAAGAAGTGACTCACATGAACCGGCTCCATTCGGAACGAGACTTGTCCCGTCTCTAAATGCGACAAGAATGACAACTCCTCAATCATGCGGTTAATCCTTATCGTGTTATCCCGGATATACTTCAGGTACTGTTCATTACGTTCCGGCTTAACCCTGTCGTGCACAGCTTCTACATAACCAAGCATGCTGGACAGCGGCATACGCAGATCATGCGTAATATAGGCAAGGAGCTTCTTTCGCCCTTGCTCGGAGTGAAGCAACCGGTCATACGAAGTGCGGAGATCATCATGAGCTGCGGATAAGGCCTGTGTGCGTTCCTGCACGGTCCGTTCCAAATTCATATTCATTTCGGTCAGCTTGTTGTTAGCGTCCTGCAGCTCAAGTGCAATCCTCTCTTCGTTCGATGCCGTCTTCGTAAATCTCGAAGAAAGTAGAATCATCTGTGCGATCGTAAACACCAACAGACCAAGCGGAGATGTATTTCCGATCAGCGACCATTCGTTGTAATATAAAAAATCGTTGATGACAGTAGCAAGAGCAACCACCGACACCAGCAGGAAGATCAGCGCTCCCTCTATACGCCGCACAGCCGCTTGGACCAGCCCAACCATCAGATAAACCATATGGAGAACAACCATCACACCGATCATGAGTAATAATTTTGTATATATAATTGCAGGGGTAACCACAACAATAATACAGAATGCGCCGGTTACGATCCGTGTGCCAAGATGAAACCAACGCGACACATAATTTGGAAAGATGCATTCAGAGTACATCGTGATGATATAACCACCGCTGCAAAGAATCAGGTACTCGATCTTGAACTGCAATTCCCATGGAAAATCTGGCCATATTTGTGTAATCATGTGCTCGCCGACCAGCAATGATCGGATACCAAACAACGCGGTGAACAGACCAAAATACAATGGAGCCCTGTCTTTGCGTCGCAGTATGAACAACAGCAGGTGATACACGCCAATCACCAGCAGGCCTGCGGTGATGAACATTTCAGCGGCGATTCTCAGATTTGTCCTGAGCGTTAACACATCACTGCTTCCCAACTCTATATACTTGGTGATGCCGCCTCGCTTATGATGAAAGTTGGCTACTTGCATAACCAGCTCCACCCTGTCATTCTTGGGCTGGAAGAACACCAGCCTCGTTGCCAGCTGCGGGGTCACCCCACTCTTGTCTTGACTAACTATACCAACTTCTTCCAGTAAATCACCATTAACCCATAATTTATATGCATGAAAGATGGTAGGCACCCGCAGAGCAAGCTGCTTATTCCTATCCTGCTCGCTAAGTTGGATGACCACCCGAAAGGTCGCAAAGCCTGTACCGTTCAGCTGCTGACCATCTAACCGATAGCCTAGCCAGGAGCCCGGGATGCTGATCCAGCGGTCATGATTTCCGTCCCTTGTAAAACGAATCTGTATGTCCTCAGGAGACAGCAGCTCTTGCCAGTAGAACGCCCACTCCCCTTTTAACTTTATCGGATTCTCACTGAGATGAACCTGCGTTAAATCCAGAATGCCTTCTTTACTTTGGAACTTAGGGGAGTCCGGTGTAGAGATGACCGCATAGCTTGCAACCAAACCAACAACAACGACAGCAGCTATATGAAGCAAGATAGTACGAGAACCGAATCGGAGAATACCCCTCATTATGAACCCAACCCTCCAAGATGCTCAATAAGTAATTTGATTATCTAAATAATATCATCATTAAAGGAAAATGTATCTTACAAATATCTGCGAGGCGTTGATCATAAACAGCTCATGTAGGAAATGTACCATCTAGTGATGTTTTCTATAATGCTGATGCAACTGCAACAGAAAAGTGGGCTAAGATGGAAATATTAGCGGAAGAAATGGAAACGACAAGTTTATATTTAAATGCTGCCAGTGCTGGAGCTCCAAAGTATTAGGACTAGGAACTAAAATTAAAAAACAATGTATTCGAAGCAAGGGCAATGAAAGAATAAATATATCCAATTAAAGGCGAGAAATGAATCAGTTAATACTATTTGTGGGGAAAGGTAAGCTAAAAAAAAGGCTTACCTTTCTACATATTGTCAACCATCTACTTTGTCATCTCTTGTTTATCAAAGGGCGTTTCTGTAAGTATAGAGCTAAATCTGGACAATCCCCATCAACCATTTCCTTTACAATAATCTTTGACAGCAATTCGACTGCTTTTGTTTAGCCTATGAAATTTTTAAAGGAATTCAACTTTTCTTATATTTAGATGTTTATTAATTTATTAAAATATACTTAGACTATTTTATGGATGTACTACTGTAGGGACTACTTTAATCTTAAAAAGAGAGGAACGCTATTATTTTTAGCTATTTACATGTACGGAGGTTATTGAAGTGGCAATGAATAAAACGATTCAATATGCAATTGAAGACTCTATTAAATTTCTTGAATCTTATCCGGATTTACCTATTGAACGGAGTGGAACTAGCCGTAGAAAATGGGATGGGTTCTGGTGGCATATGGCGACTCTTTATGAGATGGGGGAAGTCAAACTAATTCCTAAATCAGCTATTGCGAAAGCTAAATATATACTAGAAGCTCAAACCTGGCCTATCTTCATTAAATCCGACGAAGACCAGCCATCGACTGAAATCGATAATATGAAAATGGATTGCTGCCACTGTGAGTTGGCAGTATTCTATATGATTTTGATGGACTATGGCTGTGATTTGGACAAAGAACTGCCTTGGATTCGCGAATGGTTTTTAAAGCATCAGCTACCTGATGGTGGGTTGAACTGCGAACCAGATGCTTATACTCATTCTAATAAGAGTTCAATCATTTCGACACTACCTCCTCTTGAAGCCATTCTGTGGTACACGAACCGCAATTTCACTAAGGAGGAAGCCCTTTTCTTGGATCAAGGAGCTGGTTATTTGATAGAACATCGTCTTGTATATTCTAAACAAACGGGAGAAATCATCGATAAGGAATGGCTAAAGCCTTGCTTTCCAAGGTTTTTTGAATACGATATCCTACGGGGCATGTCCTTCTTGGTGGAATGGTCACGTCGCAGGAATAAACCGCTACCGGCAGACCTACTTCGTGAAGGCATCCAACTATTGGACAGTCATGTCGAAGCAACGGGCATAAGAGTCGGGAGGCAAGTATTTGATCCAATGGGTCCCTGGGGTGGGCATACATTTGTCCTGCTTGAAGCCGTATCCGGAATTGGACATGTTTCGCCTTTTCTAAACAAACAGTTTAATGGCATTAGAAGCCAATTGAATCAAGCCTAAATTAAGATTCAAATGGAAATATCAAAAATAGACTTGATAGTTTCAGTATATTCTAATGAAAACAAGTATCCCCCTCATCTACTCAAATTGAGGGGGACTTAAGGTTCATCGATAGAAGTTTGTTATTTAATGGCTTTGCTTACTTTCAACTTCTTTCCCTTAATAGTAGCATTCTCCATGGCTTGTAAAACTAGTGAGCCCTTTCCATTCAGAATATCAACATATGACATATGATCCTGAATGGTTATGATGCCGATATCATCCGCAGTGACTCCAGGGATTTTTGCGATTGTTCCAACAAAATCAACGGCACGAATCTTTTTCTTTTTTCCACCGCTGAAATAGAGTTTCATAATATCTTGATTGATTCGGGCTGTTTTATTATTTCTTACGATTCGACTGCTGTTAAGTTTTTGCTCGAAAGCAGCTTTTCCTCTAGCCACTTCCAAATGACTAGGGGCTTCCATAGAAGGTATCTCGAAGTTGATGTATTTTTCAATGGCTTTCATAAACTTTCCTTCATAAGGTGTGGAAAACGTAATGGCCTTTCCTTTATTTCCGGCACGGCCGGTTCTCCCGGTTCGGTGTACGTAGCTCTCTTTTTCCATAGGAACATCATAGTTGATGACAAGTGTTACATTATCAATATCAATACCCCTGGCAGCTACATCGGTGGCCACCAGATAGCGGAAGTTCCCCATTTTGAAACCTTCCATAACCGCAAACCGGTCTTCTTGTTCTAGTCCCCCATGGAGTCTTTCACAAGAATATTTAGCTTTTTCCAGTTCGCTATATACAGCATCAACATGTTCTTTGGTTCGGCAGAAAATTAGGCAGCTGTCTGGATTTTCTACAACTGTGACATCTTTAAGGAGTGAAATCTTTTCTTCTTCTTTCGTTTCAATTAAAAAATGTTCAATGGTATCGGTCGTTACCCCGGTTGATTCAATTTTAATATGAATCGGGTCTTTCATATATTTATGGCAGAGATTTTCCACATCTTTAGGCAAGGTGGCAGAAAAAACCATCGTTACTCGGTTAAAAGGCAGCTCTTTGATGATCGATTCTACTTCATCGATAAAACCCCTATTAAGCATCTCATCCGCTTCATCTATGATAAGATACTTTATTTGATCTAAAACTAGGGTTTCTCGTTCAATATGGTCCATGATCCGTCCTGGTGTACCGACGACCACATGAGTTTTTTGTTTCAATTCTTCCTTTTGTTTCGTAAAAGGTTCTTTTCCATAGACGGCCACTGCTTTAATACGTTTAAACCTTCCGATATTCGTAATATCTTCGCGGACTTGAACCGCAAGCTCCCTAGTGGGAGTGAGAATTAAAACCTGTGGTTTTTTTTCTTCCCACTCAATCATATCGGAAACGGGAATACCAAAGGAAGCAGTCTTTCCACTACCTGTTTGAGATTTTACGACAAGATCTTGATTTTCCATTGCTAATGGAATGACTTTACTTTGTACTTCTGTTGGAGTTTCGTATTTTAATAACGCTAGTGCTCTTTTTATTTCTTCATTTAATTGATAATCCTCAAAACTACTTTTACTCATTTTTTAACCTCGACTTTTTTTTTTATCTCTATGTATAGAATCTCCCTCAAGATAGATATTATATGCATATCAGACTATGGTTCATTATACTTGAAAAGTGCTGACAAATTTACCTTTTTTAAAAGAAACACATAGTAGGCAACTGACCCATATTGGTTAAAGTTATGAAACCTCATTTAGGTACATTACGGTGAACCGTACCATAAGTAAATGAGATTTTTATCAATCACCCTATCTCCCAAAAGATGAGATATTAATTGCATTTCCAATGTTTATTTAAATAAATTAAATTGTATCGAAAAATATATGAGGAGGTGGTTCATTTGAAAGCACTTGTATTTAATAAATTCGGTGGACCAGAAGTGCTAGAATATCTTGAAATTTCGGATCCAGTTATCGGACCTAATGAAATATTAGTAAGGATGAAAGCAATTGGGTTGAATTTTGCAGATATTTATAGAAGAAAAGGGAACTATCATCTTACTGGCAATTCCCCGTTTATATTAGGTTATGAGGGGGCGGGAGTCGTTGAAAAGACGGGAGCGAATGTCCAAGGTATCAACATTGGTGACGCTGTTGCATTTGCCGATGTCCCTTATGCTAACGCGGAACAAGTGGCTGTTCCGATGGAAAAGGCCATTCCTCTTCCAGAGACCATTTCATTTGAAAAGGCGGCTTCTGTTTTACTGCAAGGATTGACTGCCCACTATTTAACAAAGGATAGTTATCCGGTTAAGGAGAATGATATAATTCTTGTTCATGCGGCAGCAGGAGGGGTTGGACAGCTTCTCGTACAAATTGCAAAGCTCCTCGGTGGAAGGGTCATAGGTTTAACCTCCTCTATGGAGAAAGCGTCTGCGGTTAAGAAAGTTGGAGTAAATCAGGTTTTCTTGTACTCGGATGATTGGAAGAGAAAAGTTTTAGAGGAAACAAACGGAAAAGGTGTGGATGTTGTCTATGACTCAGTAGGCACCACGCTCGAAGATAGTTTTGCAGCAACTCGCATTGGGGGAACGGTCGTATTTTTTGGAATGGCAGGAGGAGACCCTGCCCCAGTAGACCCAAGGATGTTGATGGATACGTCAAAGACTTTGACTGGTGGAGATCTTTGGAATGTACTTATTTCCCATGAGGAACGGGTATCCCGTTCAGCCGAGTTATTCCGCTGGATAGGAGAGGGGAAAATTACAGTATCTGAGCCCACGGTATTTGCACTACGAGATGGCCGAAAAGCACATCAGTTTCTAGAAAGCCGCAAAAGTACGGGAAAAATTTTATTAAAACCATAAAATGATAAGCTTTGTTGGTGAACAGGGAGACGTTCTCATGTTTTGAATCAAGAACCAACCATAAATAACAACGAAATTTATTTTGTCATTTAGTAAAAAGATTAGTTCTTAAAAACTAATCTTTTTACTTTCTCTCAAGAACATCATAATGATTCTGAGCGGCTCAATGGACTTTATAAAATAATTTGCCCCAGTTATCGAATAAAATAACGGCCTAATAGATTGCCAACTAGAAAAATCAGAATGAACATCAGACTAACCGGAAGACTGGTGAATATCAAATGCCAGTCCATCAGTCCATGTTCAGCTAAAGAATTATATGTAAGGAGGCAGTAAGGGATAAGGAGGAATAGTGACGTTAGGATGCCAGGCGTGTACCCCCTAAACATGATGGTTTGAACAATATGCATAAATGCCTGTAAAACAAATAAATTAAGAACGGCTGTAAATAAAAGAAATCCCCCTGAATTAGATGAAAAATGGGCGGTCATGAATGCAATGAATGACATAAACAATAAAATCCAAGTAGCCGAAACAGCAAGCTGGGCAGCGGTTGAACCTAGTTTCTGCCTCGCTCTTAATGCTTGTTTGACGAAGTTAGTTTTCGGATAATTGTTTTTGTTTGCAGTCATGGAAGATTCAATGGTGATGATTTCTTCTAAATCATGAAAAATAAAAATGATGGGAAGCAACCAAATGAATGTTTTAAGATCGAAAAATTGGTGGAGAGTTCCTAGCATCTTATGTCTCCCTTCTTATTAGCTCCAAGACTTGCCGTCTACTCTGGTTGCTCCATTTTATGGGACAAGAGATAAAGGTATACCAAAAATCTTAAGTGTAATTCTTGTGTGACAAATCCTTTAGGAGCTCTCCACCAGCTAATTTTTGATAATGGGCAAGGGAAAGTAAGGGAAAAACATATTCATAGCAATGATAATCGATATAAAAGGACCCTGCCATTCCCCTTCCTTTTGGGTAGGACTTCGTCCAATCCTTTTCTTTTTGATCCACTAAAAAAGCTACACCGTTTTCGATTTCAGGTGTTATGCTCGTTGCGACCGAGATAAGTGTGTCAAGTGCCCAAGCGGTATGAGTGCGGGTACTTTCGCCCAAGGGTACATAAGAATTGATGATATCACTTTTACAGGATTCTCCCCACCCGCCGTCGGGATTTTGTATTTTTCGCATCCAAGCTAGAGCCTTTTGAATAGCTGAATGATCTGTAGGAACCCCAACCGCAATCAATCCCGTTACAGCTGCCCATGTACCATAAATGTACACACCCCATCGCCCCACCCAGGAGCCATCTGAATTTTGTTGCCGCAAAAGCCAACGAATCGCACGTTTCACCTTGGGATGGTGATGATCCAAATGGGTATAGTTTCCGAAAAATTCTAAAGTCCTTCCCGTTAAATCAACAGTCGAAGGATCAATCAATAAATCTTTTCTACCCTCTATCGGTAACAAGTTCAACCATTTTTTATCCACATTCTTTTCGAATGCTGCCCATCCGCCGTCTTTGTTTTGCATGGACATTAGCCAGGTTATTCCACGATCCCATGCTTGACGGTAATCTACTTGCTTTATAGCCAAAGTACGGATCGATCTCAGTGCTGCGGTTGTGTCGTCAATATCCGGATGTATGGTGTTCATGTCCGCAAACCCCCAAGCTCCTGGCAACAGATTTGGTTCATGGATGCTCCAATCTCCATATTTGTAATGCTGACGGGAGAGTATGTAATGATTTGCTTTTTTAATCGTGTTGGATGAATAGGGAACTCCGGCTTCTTGCAGAGCATAATTGATTAATGTGGTATTCCAGACGGTAGCCGTCGTGTACTGGCAGTGAAGTTGGCCATCAATCCGGCATGTCATCGCTTTTAACCCTTGTACGGCCCGAGTAATCACTGGGTGTGAATTTGAGTACCCTCTTGCCAATAAGGCATAAATCATGAGAGTAGTGGTGCTGAAATAATTAAGATAGGTGCCGTCCGGTTCAATTCGGTCCAGCATATATTTTTCTGCGCGGTATAATGTCAATTCGCGAAGGTTTCCATGGTATTTCAGAGCAGAAATCCCTTGTTTAATTAATTGAATCACGTTGCGTGTCTCTTCTTCTTGCTCCTCTGTGAAAAAACGAACGTTTCTTTTTAAAAATAAATCGGAGAGATCGGGAGATTTTTGCGTCCTCCTACGGAAATTCGTATTGGCGAGAATTAAAAAAGGGATAATGTTGGCTCTTCCGTAAACGGAGAGGTCAAAAAGGTTGATAGGAAAAGAGTCTGGTAGAAGCATCACTTCAATATTAATGGGAAAGTGCGGCCATGGACATTGTCCTGTTAGGGCTAACAAGATTTTTAAAAACATATGGACTTCCGTGGCCCCGCCGTTCGCCAAAATAAACCTTCTTGCTGCTTGGAGGTCCTCGTCCTTCGGATCACGATAACCAGAATAAAGAAGAGCATAATAGGCTTCCACAGTGGAGGTTAGATTTCCTTTTTCCTGATCATGGAACAGCCTCCAAGACCCATCTTCCTGCTGTTTTCCGGCGATACGTTCCACCAATTCTTTTATGAACTCCTCCTCATCCTTTATCTCCAATGTCCGTAATAAGATGATCATACTGCAGTCCGATGCAATCCCGGTCTCGAAAGGATAATGCCATGCCCCGTCCCCTGATTGGTCTTGGACCAATTGATTGGCGATTCTGTTCATTTCCTTATATACCCGATCCCTCATTTTACCGATCCTCTCCCAAAAATTTCATTTTTTTAATTCATATTCCGTGAGCAAGATGAATATGTTCCTTTGATGGGGATAAATGAAGCAGTCAAATTGCTTTGAAAAGGAAGATGCCGTTTTGCTGGACTCTTTATCCGATGTAAAAAAAGAATTGAAAAAAAAGCTAAAGAAAAAATCGTCCTGTCACCCGCCCAGTTTATCAAAAAATGATAAAAAATGGATTGAGCTTATAAGAGAACAGACGAGACAACTTAACCAAAACAATGTAACAAGGACGCAAGCTTATTTACAATTTTACCTTCAGTATCCTGAAGTACATTGGGCCCTTCTTGGACATATGATATCCCGAAACGTCGGTTGGAATATGACGGATTTAAAAGGGGACTTGCTGACAAAACTTCTAACCGAAAGAGATCAGAAAGCCTTTTTTTCCTTTTTGGAACGCGGTAGTTGGTTGATATTTCAAGATGTATATCCTCAATTCTTAGTTTATGATCTGAGTGTGAGGAGGAGCAGTGAGATGTTCCACCTTTTACCTCTATTTTATACTTCTACCTTCATGGAGACGATGTGGCGTTATTTTTGGCGCAGCGGGGATAGCTCTACCTTGGCGATTGCGATGGTGATAAATGAACAAAGCTATTTGGAAAAAAATTTGATTCAAAATAATCATTTCAAAAAAACCGTAACCGGTTCGGTTAGTTTCAAAATGTATGATTTTTTGCGAATGAATAACATTCTTTTTCCCTACTATGCGGGGGGGAAAATAGAGAAAACTTCACTTGTTGGCGCCACGGCGCGGCATTTCACTTCCCTCCACGAAAGAATTTTATTCGGGAAAAATTTATATTCCCTACTTTTTCAGCGTGAAGAGATTCTGGAGGGGGTCTTAAAATGGGCACATAAATGCCCTCACACCGGTTCTCGGAAAGATTATTGGCCTGATTTGTTTAATGATGTAAATGAATCTTTACCACGATCCCTCTATAAACGACGGGTCAAGAATTGCATGTTAAGAGAAGGCGCTAAGCGGCTGTACAGTCCTGCTTTAAAATACGCCTGGCCGAATACCTCTCATGAAGATACGAAGAGCAGAGATTGGTTTGGCGATTGGCATGTTTTGGATTATATCCATAAGGAAGTTAGTTTCGACGGTGAAATTTTAAATAATTATTGTAAAACCCTTGAGACAATTGAACTTGCGGTTATGGCGAAGGAAGCCCTTCTGTTACGTGAAGAAGAATAATTAATATGGTTTTATGTAGTTGATAAAAAATCGCTGGTATAGTATCTGCGGTGAACCGTACCATAAAAAGATGAGGTTTTTATTTTTTTCTTAGGTAAAAATGAAAATAATTTTGTATTCCTTACCATATAAACAACCTTACCTTGTTGAGGAATTGGTTGTTTATATGGTCATCTTTTTTAATATTTTTATTTAAGTTTCTCGTAATATAGGAAGAGTACAACAACGAAAGGATCCACCTGATTTAATGATTTCTGTAATATCTACTTCAATAACCTCAAAGCCTCGGTTACGGAGCTGTTTGTTTACATTCTTATTAACGGGTAGACTTAATACCCGCTTATTTCCAATACTGAATACATTTGTACCTAATTGAAATTGTTCTTCTTCCGAAACTTCAATTAAGTTATAGCGGGAAGCAAAAAGATCGATACTTTCTTTCGTTAAGGCATTTGGGTAAATGAGGGCCACTTCAGATGAAACGACATTAAATACACAATCTAAATGCAGGTATTTTTCTTTAAATGGGATGGGAATAACATCGAATTGATTCAAAAGTCGTTGTAATTGTCCAGCAGCTTTTTGATCCGTCCGATTACTCAGTCCCACGTAAATGGTTTCCCGATCAATTACAACATCTCCTCCTTCGATTCGTTCCTCGACTAAATTGTAATAGGAGATTTCTTCATCTTCGAGCCATTGTTTTAAGACATCTTCCTCTCCTTCTCGAACATCCGTCGCCATCTTTGCAACAAAGATTGTTTGTCCTAATGTAAAACCTATATCCCTTGTAAAGACCTGTTCAGGATATTTTTTATGATAAGGTAATAAAATTACTTCGATGCCATTATCTTTTAGAGTTTTGACAAATTCACCATGCTGCTCTAATGCACGCTCAATATGAATACCTTCATTCTTAAAATGCTCTTGCGTTTCATTAATTACTTCGCGAATTGTCATATATTGAGGCTGACAAAGAATGACTCGTTTTAATACATCGTATTCACTCATACAAAAAGTCTTATTGTTTGTATTGTGCCCTTCTACCATTTTTATGCCCTCCATATTCTCTATTTAAATTTAGGTTTTCCTAAACAACCGGTATTATTTACAAACTAACATTAAGAAACCTAATTGCACTTTAGGAAGGTAAACAAGAAGAAGAGTCATAGTAAAAACCGCTAGTTTAATAGGTGAGGTGAATCGTACCATAAGTAAATAAGTTTTTGTAGAAAAACCTTTAGGTACAACTGGCTCAACAGTTTAGATATTTCTAAGCTGTTTTTGATCCTTGTTTACTTTAAATTAAAAATAAAATTTATAGGAAAATTTTTGATTATAAGCTAATATATTGCTATCAACTTTTTACAATTAATTAGGAGGACTGGATGTTTAAAAAACCGTTATTTTCTTATTTATTTTTTAACTTCGTCATAACATGGGGATTATGGTTTGTCATTGTCTTTTTTGATACAGCGGATAAGCTGTCTGAAAGTAGTCCATTTTTTATTTTATTTATTCTTGGTGGACTATTAGGACCTGTTTTAGGGGCTTTATTAGCTAAAATAATGGTTGGTCAAAAAGGGACACTTAAGGCATTTATGAAAGAAATTTTCAAAGTGAAAATAAAATGGGTTTGGTACCTCTACGCCGTTTTAGTTCCTCTGTGTTTAACGATGATTCCTAGAATAATTGATTGGTTAATAACAGGTAAATTCGATCTGAATTTCACAGAACCTTTATACATGGCATTCTTAGCCTTGCCAATTTATATCATCGCAGGTGGACTTGAAGAAACCGGATGGAGAGGAGTCATGCTCCCTCAGTTACTAAAAAAATATTCCATTCTTGTCTCAACCATTATATTAATTCCGACCTGGACTCTTTGGCATTTTCCATTATGGCTAATTAAAGGAACTCCTCAACATGGTTCAAGTTTTGCCGTATTTTTTCTATCCGTAACCGTTCTATCCATTTTACTTACAGTCCTCTACATCGAGACAAAAAGTATTTTTATTTGTATCATCTTCCATGCTTTCTCGAATTCATTTGGTGCTGTAATAGGGAATTTGAACTCACCTGCTTCTGCAACAGAATGGATCTCGACATCTATTAAGCTACTTATTTGTTTCCTATTTTTTGCTTGGTATTTACACAACAAAAAGTATTCGAAAATGACCAACCAAAAACAGTCAGTTGTTTATTAAAACTAAGAACCATTTTATATTCTCGTATATTTTATTTGTATTCAATCGAGGGCTTACCAAAAACTATTACACTATAAAGAGTATTTTGGCACCTTGCATAAGGTTGGCTATTCGCCTGGAGATTTAAGCATAATCATTGTAGTTGGGGAAAATAGGATTAAACGGGGTTTTCAATTATGAAAGTAAAAAAGGATGTCTTGATTTAAGACATCCTTTTTGTACGAATTTTATTTTGTATAGTTATCGAAGTAACCTTGGATATAGACCATTGGTGTTCCTTTATCCCCACTACCAGAAGTTAAATCAGATAATGATCCAATGAGGTCCGTTAGTCTACGAGGTGTAGTGCCTTGTGCTTCCATCGCACCAACTAGGTCTTCGTTTTTATTTTGAATGTATTCAGAAATAGCTTGTTTTAATTCTTCTCCACGCAGATGTGAGAAGTTGTTATCTGCTAAGTATTTTAATTTCACTTCGTTTGGAGTGCCATGAAGTCCTTTCGTGTAAGCAGGTGATACGACTGGATCCGCCAGTTCCCAAATTTTACCAACTGGATCTTTGAATGCCCCATCGCCATAAACCATTACTTCAACGGTCTTACCTGTTATTTCTTTGATTTTTGCTTGAATCCCATTAACAATTGGTTGACAGTTGTTTGGAAATAATTTAACACTGTCTTCAGTTGCTTTATTTGATCCAAGTAGACCATAAGCTTCATTAAAGCCGCTGCCATTAATTGATTCCGCCAGAATATCATCAAGTCCAAATACTTTTTCAGCACCATTGTTTGTTAAGATCCGTTTTGTTCTGAAACGTGAGTGAATATCACAAGTCAACACATTCTTTGTATAGTCTAAAATGGTTTTTGGATTGTTTGAAAAAACGACCTCGCAAGCTATCCCTTCAGCTTGAATCAGGGATTTATAGTATTCGATGTAATCAACACCTGTAAATGGATGTTGGATAAAACCGAAATGTTCACGGAATTGAGCTTCAGATAGTACATCTGTCCATGGATTTATGCCTTTTTCGTCTAGTTGGTCGAGGTCTACCAGGTGGTTCCCTACTTCATCAGATGGATAGCTTAACATTAAGACAATACTCTTTGCCCCTTTTGCTATCCCTCGTAGACAGTTTGCAAACCGATTACGGCTGAGAATCGGAAAAATGATACCAATGGTTTCGTCACCGAATTTTCCTTTAATATCGGTTGCTATATCTTCAATGGTCGCATAGTTTCCTTGTGCACGAGCCACAATCGATTCCGTTATGGTGACAATGTCACGATCCTCTATCGAAAAGCCTTCGATTTTTGCTGCGTTTATTACTGTATCAACAACGATTTGTTCGATATGATCTCCTTGGTTGATGATGGGACCGCGAAGCCCACGAACTACTGTTCCAACAGCTCTTGTCAATTTTATCTCTCCTCTAAGCAAGTACACATAGTATGGATCTATGTACTTATGTTTCAAACACTATGAGTTTACTATACCTTTTTAAAGTGATATAAGTAAAATTAATATTTTTTATATCCTATATAAGGAGAGCTAATATGATTGGAAGATTGGATTTATATCGTATATTTAACGTCGTTAGCCGTAATAAAAGTTTTTCTAAAGCAGCACAGGAATTATATATGACACAATCTGCGGTCAGTCAAGCTATTATGAAGCTTGAGAATGAATTAGAAATACAACTTTTCTATCGAACATCCAAAGGCATAGTATTGACAAATGAAGGGGAATTATTAAATGAGCATGTTCATTCCGCTTTAGGAATGATAAACGTCGGAGAAGAAAAAATCTTAGAAATAAAAATATTAAAGACTGGACAATTACGTATTGGGGTTGGAGATACCATCTCTCGCTATTTTTTATTACCCTATTTGGAAGAATTCCATGCAAGATATCCTGGAATCAAATTAAAAATATTAAATGGAACCACAACGGAAATCTGTGATTTTATTAAATCAGGAATGGCAGATGTAGGAATATGTAATTTGCCAATCTATGATGACCACCTTCAAGTCATACCGTGTAAGGAGATTCAAGATATTTTTGTATGTGGGCAAAAATTTAAAAAATTAACGAATAAACCGATTAGTTTATAGTATTTAATGGGAATGCCACTCATTTTTTTAGAAAAGAAATCGAATTCTCGAATGTTTGTAGAAAATTTCTTTAATAAGAGGGGATTTCATGTTTCACCTGTGTTTGAACTTGGGTCCTATGATTTAGTATTAGAGTTTACAAAAATCAATTTAGGCATTTCTTGTGTCATAAAAGAGTTTTCAAGGGATTATTTAGAAAGAGGAGATTTATACGAGATCACGCTAGAAGAGGAAATTCCAAAAAGGAGTATTGGCATTTGCTATTTAAAAAATATTCCGTTATCACGTGCTGCAAAGAAGTTTGTAGAAAGTATAAATAATGTCTGAAGTAGTAATACCTCATTTAAATACATCCGTTTTGTGATAAGATAGGTAGGTAAAAATGAGACATTATTTAGTAATTTAGCAGAAAAAAGTATGAAAGTGGGTAAAACGTTGACAATAATTCAAAGTATCATTGATTTCATTCTACATATTGATGAACATTTAGTTGAAATTATCAAAAACTTTGGTGGGTGGTCATATGGAATCCTATTTCTAATTGTATTTGTAGAAACGGGAATTGTGATTTTCCCTTTCTTACCGGGTGATTCTTTATTGTTTGCTAGTGGTGCTCTTGCCGCTATGGGGGCTTTTAACATTGCTTTACTATTTGTTATCTTTATATTCGCGGCAATAATTGGGGATACTGTAAATTATCATATCGGTAAGAAAGTAGGGACTACCATCTCACATGGAAGTTTTATGGGGAGATTGATTAACCAAGATAAAATGAGGAGAGCGGAGGATTTCTTTAATAAGCATGGAGGAAAAACCATTTTGATCGCTCGTTTTATGCCGTTTATTCGTACGTTCATTCCTTTTATTGCAGGAGCGAGTCGGATGAATTACCGTTATTTCTTGATTTACAATGTGGTAGGTGCCGTTTTGTGGGTGGGAATTTGTACGCTCTTAGGCTATTTCTTTGGTAATATCCCAATTGTCAAGGACAACTTTTCAACGGTTCTTTTAGCCATTATCTTTATTTCTGTGTTGCCAGCTATCGTCGGTTTGATTCGGGGGCAATGGAAGAAAGGATAACGGTTGTTTTTTATAAATTCCATTAATAGGTCGGAGAATTTGTACAAAAGAATAGGCTAAACAAGGTTAATTAATGTTGACCTATTGTTTAGCCCATCTTATTATTGTGTGTAGATATTAGATTCTATGTTTGAAGCTAAATTAATTTCCGTTTATCTCCTTTATTTGTATTAAAATGGTTTTCTCCCCACTGGCTCATTATTTTCACTAAATCTAAAGTATATTTGCCATAATCAGTTAACTCATATTCTACTTTTAGGATGTTTTCTTTATATTCCGTGCGGGTGATTAGTCCGTGCGCTTCTAAGTCCGACAATGTTTGAGAAAGGACTTTTTTTGTTATGGCAGGTATGGACCTATAAAGCTCCCCAAAACGACGGGCACCATATCTTAGCTCCCAAAGAATTCTCGATCTCCATTTAGCACCTAAAATTTCCGCTGTTATTTCTACAGGACAATTGTATTTATCCCTCACCCAAATCACCCCTTCTTGTTATTATGGATACTTTTACCATACCACGGTTTGAAATGGCAGTCACTTAGTTACCAAAAAGTTACCTACCTGAGTGGTTACATATTTGTGCCTAATTGTACCCTAATCATTTCAAAAGTATGATAAATATAAATTTTAGCGGGAGGATAGATGTTATGACCAGATTGGTACACTTAGGAGATATTATGAAGTTAAGAAAAAGTGTACGACAGTACGATCCAAATAAAAAAATTTCCAATGAACAAATTAAACAAATAATCGAACTTGCAACATCCGCTCCATCTTCATGGAATTTGCAGCATTGGAAGTTTATTGTGATCTCTACTACAGAAAGAAAACAAAAATTATTTCCTATCTCTTATAATCAAGAACAAGTTATTACTTGTTCTCATCTTATCGTGGTACTTGGGGATACGGAAGCTTATAAAAATGGAGAAGAAATTTTTGCTGAACAGGTTAAACGCGGTTGGATGAATAAGAGAGCAAAGGATATTCAAACTGATGCTATTTTATATGCTTACAGCCATAATTCTGAAAAGTATGGAGTGCATGACGCAATTCGTAATAGTTCACTTGCAGCTATGCAAATCATGCTTGCAGCTAAAGTTTATAATATTGACTCGTGCCCGATGTTAAGCTTTAAGGAGAAAGAATTAAAGCAGTATTTGGAAATTCCCGACCGGTATATACCTGTGTTAATGATTTCTTTAGGCTATGGAACAAAGAATCCCTATGAAACCCTTCGTTTCCCTGTTGAAAAAGTGATGATGGAGGAGTGTTTTAAAGAGGTCTAAGGAACAATAAAAGAAAAAATTATGGCTACCCAAAGATATGGATTAGAAAAAGTGAGCATACCTTGTCATAAAGAGACAAGGTATGCTCACTTTTTGCTTTTCTTAGTCTTTGTTCATTACGCTATGCTTTTTACCATAAGCAAAATATAAGATTAGCCCAAATACAAACCAAATACCGCATGCAACCCATGTATAAACAGAAAGTTGAGTAATTAAAAATAAACATAATAAGAATGAACAAATTGGTAAGATTGGAAATAATGGTACTTTAAAACCACTAGATGGTAGATCTTTATTCTTTCTTAGGTAAATAATGCCGATCGAAACGACTGTAAAGGCAAGTAATGTTCCCATGTTCACTAGTTCTGCTAGTTTAGATAACGGGACAAAGCCCGCACAAAAAGCAACCAGTGCTGCAAACACCCATGTATTTTTTACGGGTGTTTTATATTTTTTACTTAGCTCATACATACTTTTCGGCAGCAACCCATCACGGCCAAACGCGTAAAGAAGTCGAGTACCGCCATAGGTCATAACGAGTATAACTGTCATCATTCCAACGACGGCACCAAGTGAAATAATGCCAGCTACCCAATCTTGATGAACGATCTGCATCACATAGCTAACTGGGTCACTTACATTTAGCTTGATATAGGAAACAATCCCAGTCAAAACAAGCGAAACAGCTACATAAAGAATCGTGCAAATAAACAATGATCCAATAATTCCAATAGGCATATTACGTTGTGGGTTCTTGACCTCTTCTGCAGCTGACGAAACAGCGTCGAACCCAAGATAAGCAAAGAAAACAAGGGCTGCCCCACTCATAACGCCATTTAAACCGAACGGCATGAATGGTTGCCAATTAGCAGGCTCAACAAAGAAAATACCAACTCCAATAAATAAGAGAATAACCCCTACTTTAATAAATACCATGATGGTATTAAACTTCGTCGATTCTTTTATTCCCAGCGTTAAAAGAAAAGCAGTGGCAAGGATAATAGCTATAGCCGGTACATTTACATAAGTTCCAGCTGCTGGATGAAAAGAACCAGAGATGGCTTTAGGTATGGTAATATGAAAACCTTCTAACAAAGCGCTTAAATAAGCAGACCAACCAGTTGCAACGGCTGCTACGGCTAAGCCATATTCTAGCAACAAAGCCCATCCAACTAACCAAGCGACTAATTCTCCAAATACGATGTACACATACGTATAGGCACTACCCGTTACTGGTACGGATGAAGAAAATTCTGAATAACACATAGCCGCTAATGCACAAACAATAGCTGCTATAATAAAGGAAAAAACGATAGCCGGTCCAGAGTGCTCCGCAGCTACAGTCCCAGGAAGAATAAATATACCTGTTCCAACAATGGCACCTACCCCAAGAAGCATTAAATCAAAGGCTCCTAACGATTGCTGAAGTTGGTTATCTCCCCTTTTTTTCAGTAATTCTTGGAGATTTTTTTTCCTGAATAATTCATTTTTCATATTGAGCCCTCATTTTTTAAAAATATGTAAAAAATTCTATCTATTTATTTCTAAAAGGTCAATTGGTTTTGTCGAATTTCCAAGATTTTTGTCGAATAATATGCCTTTTTTAAAAATCCAAAAGTGGAGGCGAAAATAGTTTACACGTAATGGAACAAATCTATCCTTTCAAGAAAGAGCTATTTAACTTATAAAGGCTTTGAGGGCGATGGTGTATGTTAGGTTATAAAGAGACCATAAGAGCAAGAATGAGGATGAAATGGATATCGATTACTTGTTAAAATGGTTCCAAGTATAAGTAATGTGTCACAATGAATGAGTAGAGTTTATGGGAACTAGCACAGGGCAGAGAGGATAGTGAAGTGAGATATGGAGGCGAATATTAACCTTTCATTCGAAGAGATGTGGGAGAAAATCATGGCGTGCGATCGAAAATATGATGGTCTATTTTTTACAGCCGTAAAAACAACGAAAATCTATTGCCGCCCTTCCTGCAGATCAAGGAAACCGAAAAAGATGAACGTAGAATTTTACTATGATATCTCTGAAGTTGAGAAAGCTGGTTATCGCGCTTGCAAAAGATGTCAGCCAGAAGTTGAGCAGTCCCCTCATGTTGTGCTTGTCACAAATATCATTTCCTTCCTAGTCAATCATTATAAACAAAAATTGATTTTAAAAGATATAGCCGATAGAGTTGGTTTAAGTCCCTATTATTTGGAACGACTATTTAAACAAGAAACATCTGAGACCCCACGTGCTTATTTAGAAAAAATACGCATCGATAAGGCAGCTCATCTACTAAAATGCAGTAACTTAACAAACCTTGAGATTTGCTATGAGGTGGGGTTTCAGAGCCCTTCCAATTTTTATAAAGTATTTCGAAACTTAAAAAACTGTTCTCCTAGTGAATATCGAAAGGAACTTCTAAATGAATTGGGTTGACTATGAATCCTATCTAGAGATTTATCCTCCAAAGGAGTTTAATTTTGAAGAATGCTTAATTTTTTTAGGAAGATCCAGCTTGGAAGTGCTTCATCAAATGAATGAGGGGTCCATATATAAACTACTAAACGTGAAAGAATCTTTGGTATTATGTGAAATTGGATTCATTGATCATGTCATAAAAGTTGAATTCCCCATAAGCCCCCCACCGATTCACTTGCGCCAAAAAGTGGCGGAGTATATTTGGAAAGAATATGCAGCAAATTGGAAAGGTTGGCAGGCCTATGCTACCTTTTATCTTTGGAGGTCCTTATATGACAAAAATATATAAATTAGACTATGAATCACCAATAGGGGTGATAGAAATAGTTGGTACTCATAAAGCGATTCGTTCTATTTTATTTTCTGAGGAATCTAAAAAGGTGAATCTTTTACAGGCTGAAACTCCTCCAGTTTTAGCAGAATGCTATACCCAACTTGACGAATATTTTAAAGGTGAGCGTTGTGACTTTACTTTCCCCTATCAATTTGAAGGGACCGACTTTCAAAAAACAGTATGGGAAGCTTTAATCGAAATCCCCTATGCCGAAACGGGGTCTTATAAGGATATTGCTATTTCCATTGGGAACGAAAAAGCGATTAGAGCTGTAGGGAGTGCAAATGGGAAAAACAAGTTAAGCATTGTCATTCCTTGTCATAGAATAATTGGTTCAAATGGCAAATTAACTGGTTATGCAGGAGGCTTATGGAGAAAAGAATGGTTGCTTCAACACGAAAGATCTGTAATAAGAAGGCCCCTTCTCTAGTTTCCGTTAGAGAAGGGGCTTCATTCTGTTTGATAGGCTTGTTATCTATTCTTATCCAACCGTATTTCATCCATTGGTTGGGCATTTCTTTTATTACCTCTTAGTATTTCCCCTTCATTCCTTAAGCCTTCTAGCAATGAGTAGCACATGACAAGCAAAATAATGGCAAATGGCAGCGCAGCTGCGATGGAGGCAGTTTGCAATACTTCTAAACCTCCGGCAAGCAGTAAAACAGCAGCTAATGCAGATTGGATGATACCCCAAGTCATTTTAATTTTATTAGAAGGATTCAACGTTCCGCCTTCACTTAGCATACCCAATACAAAGGTTGCCGTATCGGCAACAGTGATATAGTAAATGGCAACTACTACGAATCCTAAAATGCTTAACAGGGTACTTAACGGTAGATGATCGAAGAAGATGAAAATGGATAAGGATACATTTTCGACGATATGGTTTGCTAAATCACCGTTTCCAGGATTTTGAACAAGCTCCAGTGCTGAACCGCCAAACACGGACATCCAGAGACATGTTCCAAGTGTGGGAACAATCAATACGCCAATCACAAACTCCTTTATCGTCCTCCCTCTTGAAACCCGGGCAATGAACATGCCGACAAACGGAGCCCAGGCAATCCACCATGCCCAATAAAATAAGGTCCATGAAGAAATCCATTGTTCACCTTTTCCAAAGGGGCTTAACCGCAAACTCATATGTAAAAAATCACTTAAATAAAGTCCCATTGTATTGAAAAATACTTTGATAACGGTTAAGGCCGGGCCGACAAACAAAACCAGTACCATAATGGCCACTGAAAAAAGAATGGCTGCGTTGGATAAGTACTTGATTCCTCTTTCCAATCCAGTGTTAATGGAAATGATAAAAAGGACTGTTGCAACCGCAATGACAACCAACTGAATAAATAAAGTATTAGGAATGCCGAATATGTCATGCATACCGGCAGTAACCTGCATGGCCCCTAGCCCCAAAGAGGTAGCAATACCGAAAACGGTTGCAAAGATGGATAGAATATCAATGAGTTTGCCAATCGGTCCGTGAATCTTGTCACCTAAAATAGGATGGAACGCTGAACTGATGGATGCAGGAAGCCTTTTATTATACTGAAAAAAAGCAAGGGCTAACCCAATTACAGTGTAAATGGCCCACGGGTGCAGGCCCCAATGGAAAAAGGTATATTTCATTGCCGTGTTGGCTGCTTCAACGGTATAACCTGTCCCGACCGGAGGGGCAGTATAGTGGGTTACTGGTTCGGCAACGCTCCAGTACACAATTCCGACCCCCATACCAGCACCGAACAGCATGGCCAACCAGGAAGCGGTAGAGAAATCGGGCGTATCCGTTTTCCTTCCAAGTCGGATATTTCCGTACTTGGAAAATAATAAGTAGATAGAAAAAATAATGAAGAATAGAGTGACACTAAGATAAAACCAACCAAGGTAGTCAATCGAGCTATTATAAATGGCATTAGTGACTTTGGTAAGATTATCTGTAAAAAAAACTCCCCAAATAATAAAAATGAGGGTCAGTAAAAGAGAGATCATCAACACACTGTTTTCTTTAACCTTATTCATGGTATCCTCCCGGCACTTTATGAATGATTGACTCTATAAATTTATTTAGCCTTATCCGTTATGAAATAGATGGTATTGAAATTCCCACTTATTGTGATCCATCAACTCTTCATACGGCACATCAAAACCGCCTCCAAGAGAAATGGTTTGCCCATTAATGGCCACCACCATGGCTTCGATTAACCTATCACTATCTTTCTTTTTATAAATGTCTCCCAGCTGCACAGTTAACTCACCGTATGAATGAACGGTTTCCATGCCAGCGTCATCTAGGTTATCGATTACATTTACCATATCTTTATAGTCAATAGGATGACTGTCAGGAGCACGACCAGGTACCATCAATAAATATTCAGTATGCTTGATACCATCCAAATCGCTTGTGATGACCCCATTTTTATCAACCGTTTCAACCACTTCAATTTCATTTAAGGAATAATGATCCAGGGTATCGGGAGCGGGATTGTTAATTAAAATATAGTCACCAGCTACAGGTCTTTGATGATTCCGAAGTGTGTAGACTTTATGGGAAAAAATAAAGCTATCATTTTCCCTTGGTATGTATTTCTCCACACTCGCTGCATTGGTTATATGCTGTGTTAAATCTCTTAGCTTTATAAGATGAACGGAGAGTTTATACATTGGTTTTACGCCATATACTTTATGTAGCTCATTGTTATAGTACACAAATTGCCCTTTTCTCACTTGATACAGTTTCACAACTAAATCTCCCTTCTATCATAAGTAGAGTAAGAATCATAACAGCATGGAAAATACGATGCATTTGTTCTATCATTTAAGATGCCCTTTTGAGGGTAAACATGATGCATGGTTGGATAATTTCTCTTAGGAGTAAACAATCTCTATTCGACTTAAACTATGGTAAAAGGAAGGTGGCAACCTACGATGCACTCCATTCATAAAATAGGTAAGAGTTTTTGGTATATCACCCCAATATCGGTAACTGACCGCCCCATTCTAGGAATGGTAGTCGGTACTAACAAGACATTAATGATTGATGCAGGCAACTCGGAAGACCATGCCAATTATTTTCTGAAAGAACTTTTAAATAAGGGGGTCCCTAATCCTGATATGGTTGTTCTTACCCATTGGCATTGGGATCATATCTTTGGGCTTCCAGCATTATCAAATATCGTTTCGATCGCTTCCAAAATGACAAAAGAAGAAATGGAGAAGCTAATTCCGTTTTCATGGTCAGACGAGGCATTAGATGCACGAGTGAAAGAGGGGGTGGAAATTGAATTTTGCTCAATAGCAATTAAAGAGGAATACAAAGATCATCGAGATATCAAGATTATCTTGCCGGATGTAACGTTTGAAAAACGGGTGGAAATTGATCTTGGCGGGGTAACCTGTATCGTACAGTATGTTGGAGGGGATCATGCTAGGGATTCAGTCATCGTATATATCAAAGAAGAAAAGATCCTCTTTCTTGGAGACTGCATTTATCCTAATATGTATTCCGAAAAAGTAAACTATACCATCAAGGAAACGCTTCGACTACTAGATGAATTAGAATCATTCGATGCCGATACATATATACCTTCGCATCAGAAACCAATTTCAAAAGAAGAATTTAACCAAGAAGTGGCCAAGCTTAGAACCATTGCGAAATATTCGGAAATTTGCGGTGGTGATAAACAGAAAATAATCGAGGAATATGAAAAGCATGTAAAAAGAGAACTTACAGAAGATGAACGAGAAACGATAACCGACTTTGTAAATGGTTATTAAACAAAGACCCACTCTTCAAGGAGTGGGTCTTAACTTTTTGTAACTACTTTACTAGAATCTATAAAACCAAACTAACGATAATACCCGAAAGAATGCTTACAAGCGTGGCGCCAAATAATAGTTTCAATCCAAAACGTGCGACAACATTCCCCTGATTTTCATTCAGACTTTTGACCGCCCCGGTAATAATACCGATGGAGGAGAAGTTGGCGAAGGAAACGAGGAATACAGAAAGAATTCCAAGTGTACGCGCACTAAAGTGATGATTGCCTCCTGACAAATCCATCATTGCGACAAATTCATTTGTCACCAGTTTAGTCGCCATAATACCCCCAGCATTAACCGCCTCCGATAAAGGAATCCCCATAATGAAAGCAATAGGGGCAAATAGATAACCAACTAGACGCTGAAAAGATATATGAAATAGTAACTCAAAAACATGATTGACTCCCGCCATTAAAGCAATGAACCCAATTAGCATAGCACCAACGATAATGGCAACTTTAAATCCATCAAGGATATATTCCCCGAGCATTTCAAAAAAGGATTGTTTTTCCTGCTCTTGTATTTCCAATATATCTTCACTTGGTTTTACCTCGTAAGGATTAATAATAGATGCTATGATAAAACCGCCAAATAGATTTAAAACTAACGCTGTGACAACGTATTTTGGCTCTAGCATTGTCATATATGCACCAACTATGGACATCGATACAGTCGACATCGCCGAAGCACATAAAGTATATAAACGTTGTTTCGAAAGCTGGCCTAGTTGTTTTTTTAACGTGATGAAAACCTCTGATTGTCCAACCATTAGCGAAGCAACAGCATTATATGATTCAAGTTTTCCCATGCCGTTCACTTTACTTAATAGAAATCCAATTCCCTTCATGAGGAACGGCATAATTTTCAGATGTTGAAGAATTCCAATTAAAACAGAAATAAATACAATTGGCAGCAATACATTTAAAAAGAATGGAGCCTCACCCTTGTTCGCCATGCCGCCAAACACAAAGGAAACCCCTTCGTTTGCATATTCGAGTAGGATGCTAAAAATAGTAGATATTCCCTTGATGATAATGTAGCCATATTCCGTATTTAACAGAAATACGGATAAAATAATTTGAACGACAATCATCGTGATAATGGGTTTGAATTTTACCTCTTTTCGATTGGAGCTTGCTAACCAAGCCATAAATAATACAAAAAGAATACCTAAAATAGAAATACCATATTGCATGTGTTACCTCCTGATGAAATTAAACATGATGTACACGCTTCCAGTATCGTTATCACTAGTAAGTTACTGTAGTATGGTAACTTCTTTTATTTATGATTGCAATGGATAAATTGTCCATATGTACAACGAACCCTTATCTGTCTTATTGTTAAAGAAAAAAATGACCGGGAAATCCCAGTCATTCTCTTCATTTTCTTTCAAGTTGGTTAATTGAAATCACCGAAAAAGGTTTGCATTCTTGAAATCACCCTTTTTTCGCCCATAATTTTCATAATATCGAACAAATCGGGTGTATTTATTCTGTTCGCTAGTGCGACCCTAATCACCATTGCTACATCGCCAACATGCCCCTTGTAATGGCTAGGATTGGCTTTATATTGCTTCATATCCTTTGCGAATCCGAGTTCCCCAGCAAGTTCCTTCATTGCCTGGAACCAAGCCTCTCTTTCATTATTAAATCGATAAGTTTTGCTGAAACCGAGGACAATTTCTTTTGCAACTTCAAGACTTACATTTGTAGGTAACTTATAGCCACTCCAGACATCCTTTTCAAACCATTCATCATAATAGAAAGCAATCATTGGCTTCACATCTGACCACTTTGAGTAATCTTTTCTAGGTTTCTCCATAGTTCGACCAATATTTAAAATGTTGGCAGTGTATTCCTTATTCATATCCATTAAAGTATAAAGCTCTGAATCAAATTCCTTTGACCAAGTGTAGACATGGTCAAAGACTTGCTTACCAGTGAGTTTAGAGATAACATCCTTGCTGATGTCATCCAGTTTATTCATGTCAAATAAAGCGCCACTGGCATTCATTTTATCAGTGTGAATAAAAAAGTCTCTAAACGATAGATGAGGGTTTGCTAGCCTCCATTCTTCAAAGTTGGAATTAATAAGATTCATAAAGTATTCATTTAAAGAAACCCCAGGGTATCCTTGTTCTTTGTAATACTCAGCGGTACCATCAAGATCCTTCCGTTTACTAAATTTTCGCTTCGAAGTTCCGACCCTCTTCATTATCGGTGCGATATGTCCGTATTCTGGTCTACTAAAACCTAAGGTTTCAAACAACTGAATATGGATCGGCACGGATGAGAGCCATTCATCTCCCCTAATAACATGGGTGGTACCCATAAGATGATCATCTATAGCATGGGCAAAGTGATAGGTTGGTAGACCATCTGTTTTCATAATCACAATATCTTGGTCATTCTCAGGTAATTCAATCGGACCTTTCACCAAATCATGGTACGCTATTCGCTTATCTGGTGACCCTGGGGATTTGAGTCTCAAAACAAACGGTTTGCCATTTGCAATCTCTTCCTTGGCTTCATGAAAAGAAATATCCCGGTGTTTCGCCCATGGACCATAATAACCCGTATTTACTTTTAAGTTTTGCTGATTAATTCTAATCTTTTGTAAATCGTCCGTATCACAGAAACAAGGATAAGCTAATCCACTTTGGACTAAATGCTTCATAAATACCTGATAGATTCCTATGCGTGAACTTTGTTTGTAAGGTCCGTAATCCCCCTTTTCGCCACCTGACTGATGAGGTCCTTCATCGAAAGGAATTCCGAAATATTCTAACGAATGGATGATGTTTTCGATGCTGCCTTTTATTTCACGTTTTTTATCGGTGTCTTCTATGCGCAGGAAAAAGACGCCATTGCTTTGGTGGGCTAATTTTTCCGATATTAAAGTGGCGTAAAGCCCCCCAATATTCAATGAACCTGTTGGACTCGGTGCAAAACGTGTTACCAAAGCAGATGAAGATAATTTTCTGGGCGGATATAGTGAATAAATATCCGCCGGTACCTGAGTGACATTTGGAAATAGCAGTTCTGCCATGTTTTCATTTGACATCATCATTTCCTCCTCTACGTTCAAAATAAAATAAAAAAGCCTTTCATCCTATTAAAGGACGAAAGGCTTGCTTCCGCGTTACCACCTAAATTGGTTAAAAACCCGCTCATGATGCAGCAATATATGATCTTAGCTGCATATTTCTTTAACAGGAAATTCCCGGTAGACTTACTCCCATTTTTCGGTCTACGGCTCCAAGGCTTCTTTCATAAAGCTCGAATACCCAATTTCACCAGCATGGGCTCTCTACGATTCGAGTGATTCATTACTCTTCCTCTTCATTGCGTTTTTCAATATGTGGTTATAATTAGTGATACAGTAATACAGTATAAATAGATTGTCAATAATAAATTTGGATTTTTCACTCATGACTTCTTGGCAAGACGTCCTAAAAAAATCTTGCCTACCGTATGAAAGAAATTCAAAATAGTCATTTCCTTATTAACCTAGATATATGCTAGGTACAATTAATCAATCCTGTTTATAAAAAAAAGAAAATCACTACCCTTTCATGTTAAGAGGTTAGTGATTTTCAAAAATAATCTATTAGTTACGAATGAGATAATCAAAAGCGCCTAATGCTGCTGTGGCACCTGATCCCATAGAAATGATGATTTGGTTATAAGCACTGTCTGTACAATCCCCTGCAGCAAATACACCAGGAATTGTGGTCGCTCCACGCTTATCAACGATGATTTCACCGATACGATTACGTTCAAGAGTGCCTTCTAACCAATCGGTATTCGGAATCAGTCCAATTTGGACAAACACACCTGCTAATTCGATATGTTTTTCCTCGCCTGACTCACGCTCAACATAAGTAATACCATTCACTTTATCTGTTCCAGTAATTTCTTGTGTTTGAACATTTGTTAGGACCGTTACATTTGGTAGACTGTATAGACGATCTTGCAGTACAGAATCTGCTTTTAGCTCCGGATTAAACTCAAGAATGGTTACATGTTTGACAATCCCTGCAAGGTCGATAGCTGCTTCGACACCGGAATTACCGCCGCCAATCACAGCAACGTCTTTGCCGGCAAACAATGGACCATCACAGTGTGGGCAGTAAGCTACCCCTTTATTCTTAAATTCAGCTTCACCTGGGACTCCGATATTGCGCCAACGAGCACCTGTTGAAAGGATGACTGTTTTACTCTTAAGAACAGCACCGTTTTCCAGTTCAACTTCTATAAGGTCTTTCTTTTCTAAACGTTTAGCACGCTGTAAATTCATGACATCAATGTCATACTCTTTCACATGCTCTTGAAGGTTTGCAGCGAGTTTAGGACCTTCAGTAGCCTTTACGCTGATAAAGTTTTCGATGCTTAATGTGTCCATAATCTGACCGCCGAAACGTTCAGCCACAATTCCTGTACGAATGCCTTTGCGTGCTGCATAGATGGCAGCACTCGCACCCGCAGGACCGCCTCCAACAACAAGAACATCGAATGGCTCCTTATCCGCAAACTCGGACGCATCGGGAGCACTTCCCATTTTCGCAAGGATTTCTTCTAGTGACATACGGCCGCCACCGAAGGATTCTCCATTAAGGAAAACTGTTGGTACAGCGAGAATGTTCTTGCTTTCCACTTCTTCTTTATAAGCAGCCCCATCAATCATCGTATGTGAAATGTTAGGGTTAAGAACGCTCATCACGTTCAATGCTTGTACAACATCCGGACAGTTGTGACAACTTAGACTAATGTATGATTCAAAGTGATATTCGCCCTTGATGTTTTTCACTTGATCAATGACTTTCTGGTCGACCTTTGGAGCTCTTCCGCTCACCTGAAGTAAAGCTAACACTAGTGAAGTGAATTCATGACCGAGAGGAACACCGGCAAAAACGATCCCAGTGTCTTCGCCGATACGATTCACACTAAAACTTGGTGTTCTTTGTAATTCGGTTTTCTCTACTTTTATTCTAGATGACATGGTGGCTAATTCATCCACTAAAGTCAACATGTCACGAGAAACATCATCGGATCCTGCGTTAACTTTGAGGAGGACATCGCCCTCCATCATTTGAAGATATTGGGCTAATTGTCCTTTAATATCTGCATCAAGTAACATGAATGGCACTCCTTAAATCTTGCCTACAAGATCAAGGCTTGGCTTAAGTGTAGAAGCACCTTCTTGCCATTTTGCCGGGCAAACTTCACCTGGGTTGTTACGCACATATTGTGCAGCCTTAATTTTGTTAACAAGAATACTTGCATCACGGCCAATGCCGCCTGCGTTGATTTCAACTGCTTGTACAATTCCGTCCGGATCGATGATGAAAGTACCACGATCGGCAAGACCTTCTTCTTCATTCAATACATCGAAGTTGCGAGAAATTTTTTGTGAAGGGTCACCAATCATAACATATTTGATTTTATTAATCGTTTCTGAGTGATCATGCCATGCTTTATGGGTAAAGTGTGTATCTGTTGAAACAGAGAAAACTTCAACTCCAAGACTTTTTAACTCTGCATATTGGTTTTGAAGGTCCTCAAGTTCAGTAGGGCAAACGAATGTAAAGTCTGCAGGATAGAAGCAAACAACACTCCATTGGCCTTTCATGCTTTGTTCAGTAACTTCAATAAACTCACCGTTGCCGGCATCATAAGCAGAAGCTTTAAATGGTAGAATTTCTTTTCCGATTAGAGACATAAATAATCTTCCTCCTAATATGTTTTTCAATCTTAGATAGATAAGGTAATGCTAGAATTAAAAAAATAAGGAAATTAATGATTATTATTCCTTAATTAAAATAATTCTAATACAACACTTATTATTATATAGAACTTATTTCTTGTCAACAATAATGCTAGATATAAAAAAAGTTGCTGCGTATCATAGTATAAAAAATATAATCCAAAAATTAGGAGAGCGGTGACAGGCACCATGTGAATTTTTCACATGGTGCCTGTCACCGCTCTTTTTACTCTAATCCGAAGTATCCACAAACGACGTAGCCGACTGATTTTGCGGCGACGATTAGGGAGTCTTCGTCGATATCAAATTTGGGGTGATGGTTGAAATAGGGCTTGTCTACTCCTTTTGGCTTACAGCCGATGTAAAAGTAGCAGCCTGGGATTTTCTCTAAATAGTAGGCAAAGTCTTCGGACGGTGACAGCATTGGATATTCAATGACTTCTTTAATATCCGGATCATTCGCATGTTCAAGGCTTTCTTTCACTTGTAAAGTTACCTCTGGATCATTATACAAAGGTGGGTAATCAGAGGTATAGGTTAAGTCACACTTAACGTCAAACTCGGTTTCGATCCCACTGACAATACGGCGAATTTCTTTCTCAATGATTGCCTTTGAATCCAGATCCATGTAACGGATATCTCCTTCAATCTCAACCCGATCTTTAATGACATTAAAGGTACCTTTACCATCAAAAGAGCCAATCGTGATAACGCCCATATCAAAAGGATTTAAGCGGCGGCTGATCACAGTTTGCACCGCCGTTACGAAATAAGAACCAGCAACAATGGCATCATTAGCCATATGTGGGGAAGAACCATGACCGCCAACACCTTGAACTCCCAATTTAAGATAAGATCTGCCCGCCATTGAATTCCCGCTGTGGTATCCAACAACTCCTGCTGGATTATACGGTAGCAAATGAATCCCAAAGATATTATCCAGGTCATCCAGCGCACCTGAGTCCACAATGCTTTTTGCACCACCGGGCGGGACTTCCTCTGCATGCTGGTGAATAATTTTAATGGTGCCCGGTATCTCATCCTTTAATCTAATAAGACAATCAGCAAGCACTAATAAATAGGCGGTATGGCCATCATGACCACAAGCATGCATCACTCCTTCATTTTTTGATTGAAAAGGCAGTCCCGTTTCTTCGTGTATAGGAAGCGCGTCAAAGTCAGCACGAAGACCAATTGTTTTTCCCGGCTTTCCACCTTTAATCGTTACAATAATCCCATAACCATTCCCAACATTTGACTGAATTTCAACATCTTTATCTTGATAAAAGTCTAAAATATATTGCGCGGTTTTTTCTTCTTTAAAGGAAACTTCCGGATTCTCATGCAAGTAGCGGCGAATTTCAATCATTTCATCCTTGCGGGTTTCCAACATGTCCATTAATTTTTTTCTCATCTTGAATACCTTCCTTTTTGAGAACTGTTACTCTAGTCCATAGTAGCTGCAGACCACTTGTCCAACTGATTTAGCGGCCACAAGGAGACAATCTTCATCAATATCAAATTTTGGATGATGATTAAAATAAGCCGTTTCTACCCCTTTTGGTTTACAACCGATGTAAAAAAAGCAGCCAGGAATTTTTTCTAAATAGTAGGCAAAGTCTTCAGAACCAGACAGCATCGGGTATTCCCCGACTTCTTTAATGTCTGGGTCATCCATGCTTCTTAGGCTTGCCACGACCTCTTCGGTCACCTTTGGATCATTGTATAAAGGTGGATAATCAGCTGTATAGGTGAGCTTGCATTTTACATCAAATTCCACTTCAATCCCTTTGATGATCCGATGCACTTCTTTCGAAATCAATTGCTGTGTTTCAACGGTCATGTAACGCACATCACCTTCAAGCACCACACTATCTTTAATCACGTTGAAAGTTCCTTTTCCGTCAAATGAGCCAATCGTAATGACACCGTGATCGAACGGATTGAGCCGTCGGCTAATGACTGTTTGGACCGCTGTTACGAAATGGGCGGCAGCGACAATGGCATCATTGGCCATATGCGGGGAAGAACCATGACCACCAACCCCTTGGATCACCAATTTGAAAAACGATCTTCCAGCAAGGGAATAACCACTATGGTAGCCCACAAATCCAGCAGGATGGGTAGGGAAAATGTGAATCCCAAATATATTTTCTACATCATCAAGCACGCCTGATTCAACGATGCTTTTGGCTCCTCCAGGAGGTGCTTCCTCAGCGTGTTGATGAATAATCTTAATCGTCCCGGCAATTGAATCCTTTAATCTAATGAGACAATCAGCCAGAATGAGTAAATAGGCGGTATGAGCATCATGACCACAAGCGTGCATGACCCCTTCATTTTTTGATTTGAAGGGAACATCTGTCTCTTCTAAAATAGGAAGGGCATCAAAATCAGCACGAAGCGCAAGCGTCTTACCGGGCTTACCGCCTTGAATTATCACAATCAAACCGTAACCATTACCGACATTCCTCTGCACCTCAACATCCTTGCCTTTGTAAAAATCAGCAATATATTGAGCGGTTTTTTCTTCTTTAAAGGAAAGCTCCGGGTGTTCATGTAAATAACGGCGAATCTGAACCATTTCATCCTTACGAGACTCCAACATTGTCATTAGTTCTGTTCTCAACTTCCTGATCTCCCTTTATTTATTAAAAGCGCTAGCGCCGTAAGTTATGGTGCACTAAAAATAGATTTATTCCGTAACTGGAGTTGGATTCCCGGTTGGTTGAGGTGCTTTTTTTCCACCTTTTCTTCCAGGAATAAACGCCATGATTGAAAGTAGCGAGAGGACCGCAAAGATGACATTTGTGATAATGCCTGCTGCTGCTGCTGCCTCCAAGCTCCCAATTGTTTGAATCGCGCTATATACAGCGGTTGAAATGGCCACACCGAATGATCCGCCGAGTGAGCTTGCCATCTTATAAAGACCAGAAGCTTCCCCAATCTTATTAGAAGGTGCACTTGAAACCGCCGTATCTGTAGAAGGGGTGGCGTAAATTCCAAGGCCGATTCCGAAAATGGCGAAGCCAAGGAAAACGATGAACGTATAAATGACACCAGGTAAGAACGTTAAGCCCATGACTGCGACACCGATTGTCGTTAAGATGGCTCCCCAAATCATAGGACTTCTAGCACCTGCTCGTTGTAAAATTTTCTCACCTACGCGAATCATTGCTAATACGGCTACTAAATAGCCAAGCGATAACATGCCTGATTGGAATGCGGTAAATCCGCGTCCAACTTGAACATACGTATTGGCAATCACAAGAGTTCCGGCAACTGCGTTTAATAAGAAGTTAGAGAAAGTTGCCCCTGCATATGGTTTATTTTTAAAAAGAGATAAATCAATAAGAGCATGTTCCTTCTTTTTCTCCACTCTTACGAAAATAAATAGACCGATGAGAAATATGGCGGTAAGACCTAGAGTTAATGGGCTTGTCCAGCCAAAATCTTTTCCCCGTGTGATAACAAGGTTTAAGCAAAGCATGGTGACGATAAAGATGGCCAATCCGCTATAATCGAACTTGAACGCGCCTGACTCTTCCCCTTTACTTTCTGGAGTATCTTTAATCAACCACATCGCTAGGAGAGCAAAAACAATCGAAAAAATGAAAATCCATTTCCAACCCATATAGGTGGCAATTGCACCGCCGGCAAAGGAGCAAACCCCAGAACCACCCCAGGAACCTATCGACCAGTAACTTAAGGCACGCTGGCGCTCCGCTCCTTCAAAATACTCTTTCATCAACGCAATTGTTGCAGGCATAATACATGCAGCTGAAATACCTTGAATGACACGACCGATGATTAAAAGAACTGCCCCATTGGCAAGAATCAAACAGAGCGAACCAATCACACTTAAAATTAAGCCTAAATTCGTCATTTTCTTGCGACCAACCTTATCGGCAAGCCCGCCAGCAGCAACGATAAACATTCCTGAGAATAAGGCGGTCAAACTAATGCCGACGTTCAGCATACCTAATGAAATACCTAAATCCTTTTGAACGGCCGGAACGACGTTAACCATTGCTTGGGCAAACAACCAAAACGTAATAACACCAAACACAATTCCAGTAATCATTTTATTGGTCCCTTTATAGCCTGTTTCCATGGTGAACCTCCTATAGGTCTTATTGACTAACCTTTATCGAAAAAAAATTGAATTCTAAAAAATAGTATTAGAATACAATCTCACCTCTATGCGCACGTCAACTAGAAATAACCAGTTTTTGTTGGGAGAACTTGCATATTTTAAAAAATAAAACTAACATCAAATTAATATTTTTTAGATGGTTCAAGTTCTTAAAAAAGTTTAGGAGAAAAGAGGGTAAGGAATGGGAAATGTAGAGGATTTCCAATTGCTCTTACAAAATATCGAGTTTTTATCATCAAGAATCTATCAGGGGGTAAAAATTCTCCTTGTACTGGATGGTGAGATCTTGGTAGAAATGGACCAGGGGTTTTATCAATTAAAAGAAAATGATGTGCTTGTCATCAATCGAAATCAGTTATATCAGGTCCAAGCCGTAAAAAATAACACCGTATTAACATTAGGAATTCCAGATAAATTTATTTCTAAATATTATGAGGATTATCGACATTATCGTTTTCAGTTATATTCCCAGCAAATGGATCGAGGGAAGGAAAACATTCTTGCCCAGATTCGTAAATTTCTATCTGAGCTACTGATTGCCTATTGCAGACACGAGGAAGGTAGTCAGCTTGAAGTACATATTTTAATTTGTAAAGTTTTACTTACGTTGATTCAAAGATTTAAGGGGACAAAAAACGACTTTAGTAAAATAAATGTAAATGACAAGCGATTAAACGACATTACTTCCTATGTCAATCAACATTTTGACGAACCCATCACATTAGAGGATGTAGCGAATCATTTTTATCTTTCGCCCAGTTATTTCTCACGGTATTTTAAACAGCAATTCGGTATTGGATTTAGCCGTTATGTCATGAATATTCGATTAGAACACAGCGTAAAAGATTTACAATATACGAAGGATTCCATCACTTATATTTCAATGAAGAATGGCTTCCCTAATACAAAATCGTTTTCGAATTTATTTAAAGAGGTGTATGGGGAGACACCACATACTTTTCGGGAAAAGCATGCGAAAGAACAAGTGAATTTGGTGAAGAATTATCAGTTGGAAGATAGAGGTGCATTTCTGAATTCTCCTGAAATCATCCTGAAATTAGGAGTATTGATGTCAGATGGAGATTATTCAACAGCCTATAGTAATACAGAAACACATTTTGAAGAATTAAACATTGATTTATCTACTGGAGATAGTAAAACATTAATCCGTCCTTTTAATATTCTCTCGATTGGTGAATTAAAAGAATTGCAAAAAGAAAGCGTTCGTCGGCAAGTGTTGTTAGCTAAAAAAGGATTAAATATTAAATATATAAGCATCAATAAGTTGTTAAGTGGAAGAACAATCTCCCAGGCAGTTGAAACGGATGAATTGATTCCGACAACATCACCTTACTATAATTCGGATGATGCCATTGAATTTATGAAATCCCGTGACTTGTCCTTATTTATTCAAGTTACACACAGAGGAACAGATGAAAAGGAATATTTTCTTAAACTTGAGAACTTTATTAGACATTGCGTACAAATGTTCAGCGAACAATATGTTGGCTCCTGGTACTTTTTGTATGTAGCGAACGAAAATGTTTTAGATAGCAAACAATCCCAACAGTTCTATGTAGCCTTATACAAATTATTGAAAACAATTGTTCCCTCCATCAAGATCGGTGTATTTTTACCATTTTCATTTCAAACAGGAACCACGAATGAAGGGCACAAATGGACTCTTAGCCAACAAGAAATTGATTTCTTCGCTTTTCAGGCAAGTCCAAATGAAATCGTGGATTATAAATACAATATTGATGAAAATTATTTATTAGCAAAAGATTTTATTAGGGAAAAAACGAATAAATTAAAACACTATTTGAAAAGCCATTCGATTGAAAAGCCTATTCATCTCATTAAATGGAGCTCTTTTTCAGGGAACACACGTTATACAAATGGGACCTTTTTCCGTGGGTCGTTAATCCTAAATGATGCAATTGCCGTAGCAGAAGATGTGGAGTCGTTGGGTTTCTGGATTAATACGGAAATTCATGAAAGAAATGTTGAGGGGAAAAATATCCCGCTAGAAGGAATGGAACTATTTCATTATTTCAATGGAAAACGACCGGCTTATTATGCTATGGCATTTTTTAATAAACTGCAGGGAAAAGTAGTTTCAAAAGGTACTTATCATATCATGATGGAAAATGAAAAAGGCTATCAGATTATTTTAATGAATAACAATATTGTCAATCCGTATTTTTCAATAGAAGATTCATTCCTACAAAAATTAGTGAAAGAAGTGCGGGTCACGGTAAAAGGGATTCCGAAAGGAGAATATCAAGTACGTAAATATATTTTTGATAAGGACCATGGTGCCTTGTACAAGAATTGGTGGGAAAATAATAGTAAATTTGGGATGGACAAGGAGATAATTGATTATATTACCCACTCAAGCCAACCGTTATTAAAAGTATTTGATGAAAAGATTGACGGAGAATGGTCGTTTTATTCGTATTTAACGATTAATGCCATTCACTTTTTTGAATTGAGAAAAGAATATAGGGAAGTACAGTATTAAAATAACACTGTCAAATATATACGGTTCATTTTTGTCTTAAAACTTTCCTGGTAGATAAATGCATATGCCTAATGATTTAATATGGTTAAAAAATGACTCCTTTTTAAAGGGGTCATTTTTTATAATTAATTATGCCGCCGGTGTTAAAAAATTTAAGGGTTGAAAGCAATACATTTTGCAATCCAGGAGGTAAATGGAATGGAAACTACTTACAAAGGTACAAATAAATTAATTACCGGTATTGTGTTTGGTGTTATTACATTCTGGCTGTTCGCTCAAGCCATGGTAAACATAGTACCAGCTGTACAATCCGATTTAGGTGTTTCACTTGGAACATTAAATATTGCAATCAGTTTAACTTCACTATTCTCAGGTATGTTTATCGTCGGTGCCGGTGGTTTGGCAGATAAAGTGGGACGCAAGAAGATTACGTATATCGGTCTTATATTGAGTATTATTGGCTCACTACTGCTTGTTTTGGCACAGGGAGCGACATTATTAATCATTGGTCGTATCATTCAAGGGCTTTCAGCAGCATGTATTATGCCCGCAACAATCGCGTTAATGAAAGAGTATTTTGAAGGAGCAGATCGTCAGCGTGCTTTAAGCTACTGGTCTATTGGATCATGGGGTGGATCAGGTGTTTGTTCATTCGCTGGTGGTGCAATTGCTACTTATATGGGTTGGAGATGGATATTCATCTTTTCGATTATTTTTGCTCTTCTAGCTATGTTACTGATTAAAGATACGCCGGAAAGTAAAGCAAAATCAACAGGTCCTTTTAAATTTGACGTTCCTGGTTTAGTTGTTTTAATCATTACGATGTTGGCATTGAATCTTTTCATTACTCGTGGAGCAGATTGGGGCTGGACAAGCGCACTTACTTTAAGTTGTTTAGCGATTACGGTTATTGGAATCATTGCTTTTGTTAAAGTGGAAAGAAATAATCCAATTGCTCTAATTGATTTTTCTCTATTTAAAAATAAACCATATGCAGGTGCAACCTATTCTAACTTCTTATTAAATGCGGTAGCTGGGACATTAGTGGTCGCTAATACGTATGTCCAAGTTGCTCGTGGATTTACCGCATTTCAATCAGGAATGTTATCAATTGGTTACTTAGTTGCCGTACTCGGTATGATTCGTGTAGGGGAGAAAATTTTACAAAGATCTGGCGCAAAATCCCCAATGGTTTGGGGTACTGTCATCACGACGGTCGGTGTGGCGATGATGGGTCTAACCTTCTTACCTGGTTTTGCGTACACCGTTGTGGTATTTATTGGTTTTGCTTTATTCGGTCTAGGCCTAGGTATTTATGCCACTCCATCTACCGATACATCTGTATCCAACGCACCTTCTGATAAGGTGGGAGCCGCTGCTGGGGTTTACAAGATGGCAAGCTCACTTGGTGGGGCTTTCGGTGTGGCGATTTCAGCAACAGTGTATGGTGCCATTACATCAGTAAGCAGTATCGAAATGGCAGCAACTTCTGGGATTATTGTCAATGTCATCTTCGGTGTATTAGCACTTATTTCTATTATCTTCATGGTTCCAAAGAATGCAGGAAAAGAACAAAAAGTGACCTTCAATAAAAAAGCTAGTTAATGTTTTCGCAAAAGGTTAACAGAACGATATATGGAGGTAATTCGCAATGAAAGAACAATTAATGAGAATGTTAGAAGACCGTAAAGAAGAAATCATTGAAATTCGTCGCTATCTTCACGAAAATCCTGAGCTTTCCTTTGAAGAAGAAAACACAAGCAAGTATATTGAAGAATTTTATTCGGGTAAAGATGTTGAAGTAGCAACAAAAGTGGGAGGCGGTCATGGTATTATCGTGACCATTAAAGGTGGAAAACCAGGAAAAACAATCGGACTTCGTGCTGATTTTGATGCTCTTCCTATTTTGGAAGAAACGGATGTGCCGTTCAAGTCAAAAAATCCTGGCGTGATGCATGCCTGCGGCCATGATGGACATACTGCCTATCTATTGGTTCTTGCTGATTGTCTCATTAGGTTAAAGGATGAAATTCCAGGAACGATTAAAATTATTCATCAACCTGCAGAAGAAGTACCACCAGGTGGTGCGATTGGGATGCTCGAATCTGGTTTGTTGGATGATCTAGACAATATTTTCGCGATTCATTTACTGCCGCTTGGACCATCAGGAGTTGTTGGCTACAACAGCGGCTATGTATTTCCGGGACGCGCCTATTTTAAATTAAAAGTCCAAGGCACAGGCGGACATGGCTCTTCTCCTCACTTAGCAAATGATGCGATCGTAGCTGGTTCACATTTTGTAACAGCTATTCAAACGGTTGTCAGCCGCCGCTTAAACCCATTTGATATGGGGGTCATTACGATCGGTTCGTTTGACGGAAAAGGTACGTTCAATGTCATTAAAGATAGCGTAGAGCTAGAGGGTGATGTTCGTGCCATGACGGACGAGACACGCGAATTAATTGAACAAGAAATTCGCCGCATTGCAAAAGGAATTGAGCAAGAATTTAACGTAACTTGTGAGCTTACTTATACACCGGACTATCCACCATTGTATAATGATCCTGAATTAACAAAGATGGTAGCTGGATTTTTGCAAAATGCCAATGATAAAGACATTACAGAAGTAAAGGAATTCCCTAAAATGTCTCCATCAGAAGACTTTGCACACTATGCCAAAAGATTTCCGGCCTGCTTCTTCTACATTTGTTGTACACCAAAAGGGGTAGAGAAGCCATACTTTAATCATCATCCGAAATTTGATATTGATGAAGATTCACTTTTAGTGGCAGCAAAAGCAGTTGGCCATGTGGTTTGTGGGTATTTTAATAGTAACCGTTAAACACTTTCATCAACCTTTACTTTTTCGAAAGGAGCTACCTAGGTAGCTCCTTTATTCATGTATAAGATTTTTCTTACTAGCGCTAGCCCTTAACTAACTGGTTTCCTCATTTTTAAATGACTTCTACCCAGTTCATTTAAGGCAATGGCTGCTAATATAATGGCTGTGCCTAACCACTGAAGCGGAGTGATGACTTCTGACAATATAAGGCTGGCTGACAGAATGGCAACCGGTAATTCAATGGATGTTAAAATATTTGCCATTCCACCTGAAACCAAAGGTGCACCGACTGCGAAAAAAAGTGGAGGAAGGACGGCGCCGAATAGCGAAACACCAGCGGAAGAAGTTAATAAGTTAGCCTCCAGAGGAAATACAGATGGTATTTCATGCATGAATAGGACAAGTACTAAAATGGTTGACCCAGTTGCCATTAAAGAAGTCCGGGTCCATGGATCTACTGTAATCGCGACCTTTCCGCTGAAAAAAATAAATCCGGCATACGTGATGGCCGATAAAATTCCAAAAAGGAAACCTTTAAGAGGCAATCCCTGTAGGTCACCATTTAAAATATTGGAAGCAAAAAAGACCCCAATTAAAATAAAAATGATAGATAATACGGTTACAGGGGCAGGCTTAATTTTACTGAAAATCCATTCTAAAATAATGCCAATCCAGACGAATTGAAACATTAAAATGATGGCCAGGGAGGCAGGTAAATATTGCATGGCCCCGTAATAAAAAATACTAGTTAATCCGATAAAACAACCAGTCATCATAATTTGTGGAACATTCTTCTTATTTAGACCCTTAAAGCTAGAGCGTTTGATAAAAGTAAAAGACCATAATAAAATGGACGAAATCATCATTTGAACAATATTAATTTGACCGAGTGAGTAACCATAGCTAAACCCCAATTTAGCAAAGATCGGTGTAAAACCAAAACAGCCTGCACCTAATAACACAAATACAATACCTTTATTTAGATTCATTTTGAAACCTCCTGAAGCTAAAAAACTATCAAACTATTATATCATAATAGAAAAATATAGCGTTGGAGTATTTTTACAGTGGGATTATTGTAAATTTTGCTATAATGATTTTTACTAACAGTTGTTTTCGGAATAAGTCCATTCTAATATAATAATAGTGTTAAGGTTACATTCCAAACGTTCCTTTATAGGGGCAATTGGAATTTGTTTTTCAATAGGGGATTCTTATAAAAGGAGAAGGTATGTGAATGAAGGTAATGCAAAGAACGCAAACGATCGTACGTTATCAGAATAAAACTGGTAAAGTGTACTACGGGATTGTGGAAGATGGAGAAATTTTGCAGCTATCCAGTAGCTTTGATGAAATCATAAACAATGAACTAAAATTTGATGGTGTAAGAGTTAAAGTAGAAGATGTCAAACTATTAGAGCCTGTAGAACCGAAAAAGGTGGTTAATTTCGGCTGGACATACGCTGAACACGCAAAAGAGACCGGTGGGGTGGCCCACCTGAAAGAGCCTTTTTTATTTTTAAAACCAACCACTTCTTTGATTCCACACGAGGGGGAAATCATTTTGCCCTCAACCAATTTAACCAATCAGGTGGAATTGGAGGGGGAAGTGGCCCTCATTATTGGGAAACGGGGGAAAAATATTAAAGAAGAAGAAGCATTGGATTATGTTTTTGGCTGTACCATTTTTAATGATGTGACGGCAAGAGATTTGACTAAATCCGATCCGCAATTTACAAGGGGGAAAGGATTCGACACATTTGGACCATTAGGCCCGTGGATTGTAAAAGGTTTAGACCCTAGCAATTTAAGAATCGTGACCACTTTGAACGGTAAAGTCGTACAAGATGGCAATACGAATCAGATGTCTCTATCAATCCCATACCTAATTAGTTGGATTTCACAGGTTATGACATTAGAGCCGGGGGATGTTTTGGCGACTGGTTCACCTTCTGGCAGTTGTCCAATGAAGTCAGGGGATGTTGTCACTGTGGAAGTGGAGAAGATTGGTAAACTGCGTAATTATGTAAAATAGGAAAAATGCCTGTCACTCCTAAATCATTTTAGGGGGACAGGTATTTTTTTATAGGGTAGGGATATTGACTGCTAGGAAGGCAATAGTAGGACTCGCTGTTTGGATTTCTGAGAAAATGATATGGTTAACATGATAATAATATTTTGTGATAGGTAAGGAAGTGAAACAAATTGAAACGAATGCTTGCCATCAGCGATATTCATGGTGATATTGAAAAATTCGAGAGGCTTTTGGAGCTTGTTCAGTATGACAAAGATCAAGACCAGTTACTGCTATTGGGTGATTATGTGGATCGTGGGCCCCATTCAAAAGCTGTGTTGGAAAAGGTCATTCAGCTTAGGGAAGAAGGGGCAATTGCTTTAATTGGTAATCACGAAAAGATGATGATCGATGCTTTTAGCGGTGATTTGATGAACCTAAAAAGATGGTATTACAATGGTGGGATAAAAACACTGCAAAATTACGGCTACGAAATTGAAAACGATGATTCCGATTATTGGCATAAGACCGCAGAAATGCCAGAGCCTATTAGCATGAATGAGGAAATTCGTGCCCATATTGAGTTAGTGAAAACCTTTCAATACTACTATGAAACAGAAACCCATATTTTTGTACATGCAGGAGTTCATCCGGAAATACCGCTACAGTCAACGGAGCCTCATACTTTAGTATGGATTCGTGATGAGTTCCACAAGGGATATAGCGGCGAAAAGACGATTGTATTTGGACATACACCGACTAAGAATTTACACGAGTGTGATGATGTGTACTTTGGGGAAAATAAGATCATCGGAATTGACGGCGGCTGTGCCTACGGTGGAAGGTTGAATTGCCTAGAGATTGGAAGTTTGCAAGTATATTATGTGGAATAATACGACCTTTTGTTCCATGTGAAACAATGACTGTACATAATACGAAAGCAGCAGTGGGATTTTGCCCACTGCTTTTTATATTTTTAGTCCCCTATCCTTTGTGAGATGGGCAATCGTTGCGTTTTTTATAACGATTGTCTTTTTTATTTGCTGGAAAAGACTCGTATAAATTGAAAATGTTCCATTCATGGAGAGTTTTAGACATTTTGTAGACATTTACTAAATAAACTCATATTAGTACAAACTTAAGGAGGAAGGTACTGTATGAGCAAGGAATACATTTTAGCCGTACCAAATTTTAGTGAAGGACAAAGGCTTGATGTTGTCAATGCAGTTGTCGATGCAGTGAAAGGGGTTGAATCGGTAAAGGTCGTAGCCGTTGAACCTGAGCACAATTTTAACAGAACGGTTTTAACCTTTATCGTTCATCCAAAACATTGTGAAGAAGCGATGGTAAAAATGGCTGAAGTTATTTATAAAAATGTAAATATGGAAGTTCAAAAGGGAGACCACCCACGGATTGGGGCACTGGATACATTCCCAATATTCCCGCTACAAAATGTCACAATAGAAGAAACTCAAGAACTAGCAGAGAAGTTGGGAGTATCTTTATTTGAACATTTCAAAGTTCCCGTCTATTTCTCCGGATTAAATGCACGTACGGAGTACAAAAAATCCAATACCAATATTCGCCGAGGACAATATGAAGGCTTAAAGGCTATCTTGGAAAATAAAGAACATCCAGATTATGAAACCCGAAAACCTGATTTATCAGTTGACGGTAGATTAGATGCAAAAATGGGCGCTTGTACAGTTACGGCTGATTATGAAGGATTAGTAGCTTACAACGTTTTCGTAGAATCAGAGGATGTTAGCATTGCCAAACAAATCGCCAAACTGGTTAAGAGTGAAGAGCATGGCTGGTTATCGATTAAGAGTGTTGGCTTTAAAGATGAAGGCAAACCGGGTACCGCTGTTTCCATGAACGTCTTTAACTGTACAGAAACACCACTTGTTATGCTTCGCGATTGGATAAATCAAGAAGCTCAAAAAAGAGGTACAAAGGTAATGGCTACCGAGCTGGTTGGACCTCTTCATCTTAAGTATGTTGCAGAGGCTGCAAAAGAATTCGGATATGAATTCGATGGAACAGACTACGATAAATTAGTAAAAGTTTTAGAAGAAAACATGGGATTAATCGGCTTTGATATGGCACAAATTATTGAGTATCACTTACAACCTATCGAGGAAAAAAATCCTGCATTAGTTGACTTGAAAATGACAGAATTCATTGGAAAACTAGGTTCGAAGGAACCTGCTCCAGGCGGTGGATCTGCTTCGGCATTAGTAGGTGCAGTGGGTGCTGCCTTAACGAGAATGGTTGCTGAATTGACGATTGGTAAAAAGAAATATGAAGAACACAATGAGGAAATGAAATATATATTAGCAGATATGAAAGCGCTTAATGATAATCTACTTGCAGCTATTGATGCTGATACAGAAGCATTTAATAAAGTATCAGCTGTATTTGCCTTACCTAAGGAGACAGAAGAAGAAAAGGCAGCCAGAAGAAATGCCATGCAAGTGGCACTGAAATATGCAACTGAAGTTCCGTTCCATACAATGGAGCTGATTGCTGATGGTCTAAGATTGACGGCAAAGGCAGTGGGCAAATCGAATACAAATGCTGCCAGTGATTTAGGTGTTGCTGCCCTGACAATGAAAGCAGGACTCCAAGGTAGCTGGCTAAATGTACTCATTAATTTAAGCGGCGTAAAAGATGAAGCTTTTGTAGCGGAGTACTCTGAAAAAGGAAAAGCATTATTGGCAAAAGGAACAGAGATTGCCGACTATATTTATCATGAAATAGAAAAATCATTAGTGTAAGAGGATAAAAAAGTTCTTATTTTTGTATGACTTTCATACAAAAAATAGGAACTTTTTTATTATTTTTCTAGTCAAATCCTTCATAAAGGAAATTTGTCAGTTTTATTGAATTCCTTAATAAAGAGGGGGACAAAATGAATAAATTAAACTATTGGGGGTTGGCAGCACTTATTGGGCTGTTATTGGTTACCGTTTATTGGTGGATAAAAGCGGAAAACCGCAACGATCCATTGAGCGGAGTCGACGCATTTATATACAGTGAAGACGGGGGACTTTATTGGTTGGAATTAGCCAATCACCATGGAAAGGTCGAAGGTAAACTTTATCAGCAGGAAGTGATCGAAGAAATCGGGAAAGAGCCGTATTTAGAGGAAAAGTCATACTCTTTGGCGGGAAAAACAACGGAAATAGGGTATGAATTTAAGTCGGAGCATGATGGGAAACCAATGAAATTGGAAGCTTGGTTTTCTGGGGACTATCTTATTGTGCAAAAGCAAGATGAAAAATACAGCAAATTATATATGGCAGTTAATGAAAAAGAGCTCGCTTTATTTAAGAAGGGGTTACAGCAAAAGTTAGATATGGCCATCTATCATTCAGAAGAAAAGGAAAAATCGCGTAGAAGGGAATTTTTTTCTAAACTAAGAAGTGTTTATGGATATATTTACACAGCAGAGGATGAGTCGTTCCAACTATTTGTAAAAATGGATGAAGCTTTACCTCAAGGTGAGTTGGCAGGTTCTCTTCTAATGGTTGCTGCAACAGGGGATAAAGACAATCGATATAAAGAAACGAGATATGATTTTAGCGGCATAACAGATGGGATGATGATGGAGTTGTTCACGTCCGTGGATGAAGAGGAAACAAAGCTAGAAGGGAATTTTCATAAGGATGCCACTGGTTTTGATTTATCCTTTTGGACCACAAACGATAAACTATCGTTTCAAGCAGTGACCGAAGAGGAATTTAGGGAGAATTATGAGGATTTTAAAAGTAATATACAAAAATAGAAGAGAAAAAGCAGTGGGATTCCAAGCTCGTTTCCCACTGCTTTAAATGTTTTTGAGCTATTTAATAACAAAAAAGTTATTTAGCAATCCTAGAGTCTTTTGAGTTCCACCGTTTTCAAGTTCAGTTTGATAAATGGAAAATAGGAAATAATTGGCCGTTTTCGTTTCTAACAAAGTTGGTGAAAAGACTTCTATTTCCTGATCCACCGGTTGATGAGTGTTTGTTTTTAATTCCTCCTTCAACCAGGAAATATATTGCCTTTCCGTTGGGTTTGATAGAATGGCAAGGAGGATTGCTGAAAATAAAAGAATGAGAGATAAAACTACTTTTGCCTTCATCTTCCACCCCTCATTTCTTAAATGATTTCCTTAGATTCATTAGCGTTACTTCATTACTATCCAATTTTCAGCAAAAACATTCACGATAATCAGCTTACTTTTTAACTGCATCCGATCAGTGTTGCAGTTCGGACAGGAAAAGGCCCAAAAAAGTGAATTCAAGTCTAAAGCTCTCCAGGCGGAGTACCCAACTAGTATTCAATCGAAGGCAACCGTTTTACTAAGCGTTTGATCGCTTTATTTACTTCCTTTAGAACCAACTCTTTATCAATCGTTTTCATCATGCGATTTTCCATCACTAGTTTTCCATTAATTATTGTCGACTCTACGTCGGCTCTTGTGCTTGAATAAACAATTCTTGATATCGTATCGACTTCACTCGAAGGATAGAGATGGAAATCGTTCAAATTTAGAATGACGACATCCGCTTTTTTACCAACCTCAAGACTACCAATTTCATTCTCCATACCGACAGCCTTGGCACCGCCAATTGTTGCCATTTTAAAAATCGTACTGGCATTCATGCTGGTTGGTCCATGTGTCGGTTTCTGGATGATGGCCGCTAAGCGCATCTCATTAAACATATCTAAATTATTATTGCACGGTGCACCATCAGCCCCAAGACTCACAAAAGCATCTAGCTCTAATAGGTGGGGAATATCGGCAATTCCGGAGGCAAGCTTTAAATTAGAGCCTGGACAATGGCTAACCTTAACGCCGCGCTCGCGGATAATTCGTTTTTCATCCTCGTCCAACCAGACACAATGGGCAAGGATTAAGTTTTCATTGGCTAAACCGATATGGTCCAGATAGACAACGTTACGCATCCCGTGTTCTTGTTCAACTAACCTAATTTCACCTTTATTTTCAGATGCATGGGTATGGACCTTAACAGCGTATTTTCGTGATAAATCACGAACCTCCACCAAAAGCTCCTCGGTACAGCTGACGACGAAGCGGGGGCAAAAAGCATATTGAATTCGCCCTTGATCGCGTCCATTCCACTTTTCTAATAAGTCGACACTTTGTTGAATCGATTGAGCAGTGTTTTCACGAAGGAGTCTAGGGACTTCACTTCCTTTATCCATCATGACTTTACCTGATAAGGCGCGAATTCCGCTCTCATAGATCGCTTGGAAGGCATTCTCGGTATGGTGAACGGTTTCCATATCGACAATCGTTGTCGTTCCACTTTGAATTAATTCACCAATGCCAAGCATGGCTGAGTAATAGGAGGATTCCTCGTCATGGGCAGCCTCTAATGGCCATACCTTCTTTTTCAACCAATCCATCAGCTCCAAATCATCGGCTTGGCCACGAAATAAGGTCTGGCATAAGTGAATATGGGTTTGCACGAATCCGGGAATAATGGTTCGATTGGTCCCATCGATGATTTTTTCAGCCTGAAATGGTAAATTCACTCCGATTGCCTGGATTCTGTCATTTTCTATATATAAATCACCATGAATAATCTCTTCCTTCGCATTCATGGTAATAATTTCAGCATTTTTGATTAAAATTGATTTCATCGTAACCATCCACCTTAAAAAAATTGATTTACGAAAGCATAAAGCACGCTAGAATGGGATGGACTGTAAATAGGAAATTATTCAATAAAAACAGCTACTGCCCGTATCGGAGAACCCGTTCCTTTCCGAATACGAAGAGGTAAACCGAAATATAAAAAACGTTTACCCGCTACCTGATCGAGATTACAAAGATTTTCGGTATTGGTAATTTGATATTCCTTGCAAACGAGGTGACCAGAAAATAGCGGGTCGATTGGATTATCGATGGCTGGTGCGTCAATGCCGATATTGACGACTCCTTGCCCGGCGAGCCATTTGGCCGCTTCGTAGTTTAATCCCGTATATCGGGTTAGCCACTCTTCCTTGCCGTAAGCACGGTTATAGTGACCGGTATAAAGTAAAACGATATCGCCTTCTTGAAGAACTTGGCCGGATTTCTCCAAAGCCTGCTCCAAATCCGGTGGTGTAATATAATCATCAGGTGAAATATGCGAAAGGTCTAAACAAATGGCAGGGCCATAAAAGTATTCAAGCGGCATTTCATCAATATACTGGCCTTGTGGGTCATATTCATAGGTGGCATCACTATGTGTGGGGCCATGTTCGTTAATTAGCAAGTTATTGGTCGCAAACGGAAAGCCAATTTGCGCGATACTTTGCTCGTGCGAAATATTGGGGAAAATCATCGTTTTTTGGTGCAGAGGGAACACGGGCATCCCTTGATAAATTTCTTGTGTTAAATCAATTAATCTTACGCCCACTCTAACTCCTCCTTACCTGACAATCGTGTCGATGATCTCAAATTTATCGACATCAACAAGCCCTTTGTCGGTAATTTTCCAGGTCGGGCTTGTGACTAGCGACCAGAAGGAAAGATGCATAAAAGGTACGTGGATTCCACAACCAAGCTCATCCTTAGCCAGTCTCGTTAATTCGGCAATTCGCTCACTCACTTCTTTTCCGTCTAATTCATCTGTGATAAGGCCGCCTACTCGCAGCGGGAGATCGCCGACTACTTTTCCATCCTTGATCATTGCGATCCCACCATCCATGGCAATCACGCGATTGACCGCTGTTACCATGTCTTCATAATTGGTTCCAGCGACAATAATATTGTGAGTATCGTGGGCAACGCTTTCGGCGATGGCTCCGCTTTGCAGTTTAAAGCCATGAATGAACGTTTTTCCAATCGAATTTGTTCTTCCATGCCGTTCAATCACGAGCATTGGCAAGACATCCTGTTTTAAGCAAGGCGTGACGACTCCATTTTTTACATTTAGATCAAACTCTTGTCCACCCGTCAGGTTCTGGTCGGGGATCGCAACAATCGAACGAACTCGAACGCGTGAGCCTTGGGCACGAATCACCAAATCATCCTTTGTAACTGGGGCCCGTTTGACTGATTTTTTTACCGAGTCTGGATATTGATAGGAAGCCATTTCTAACAGCAGCTTGCCTTTTTCGGCTGCCTTTTTCCCATTTAAATACACTTGGTCGACAACCATATTGGTTAAGTCACTAAGGACGACGATGTCCGCCCGTTTTCCGGGGGCGATGATACCAATATCCTTGAATCCGAAGTGGGTGGCAGGGTTAATCGTGACCATTTGAATGACCTCAACCGGGTCCATGCCGTGAGCAATGGTGCGGCGAACGATATCATTCATATGGCCATATTTTAATAAATCCTCGGGTACCATATCGTCTGATACTAAAATGGCTCTACGGGAATCTAGACCTTCTTCGGTAATCGCTCGAATGCACTCTGGCATATTTCGTTGCGAAGATCCTTCACGGATAAAAACACTCACGCCATAACGAAGCTTTTCAATCGTTTCTTCCTTTGTGGTTGTTTCATGACAAGAAACATGAGTTCCACCACTAATAATATGAGCGGCTAATTCCTTTCCAAATAGACTGGGAGCGTTTCCTTCCACCGTTTTCCCAATTGCTTTTGCATAGGCGACAGAAGCAATTAGGTCATCGATTTGCTCTTGGGCATGCTCGTACACTGGTTTGATATTGCTGAAGCTTTGGATTTCGCCAATGCCTTGGACATGTTTATCCTCTAATAATTCCTTCATATCCTTAGAGTTCACATCGTAGCCGGGTGTTTCTAGTCCCGGTGCATCAGGGACTGCACAAGGAACGGTTAAATAGACGTGATTTGGCAGTGTTTTTGCCTCTTTAATCATTTCCTTCATACCCATTACTCCAAGGACATTTCCAATTTCATGCGGATCGCCAATCAAGGTAGTCGTTCCGGTTGGAATCGAAAGCTTGGAAAATTCGGTAATGGTGAGCATCGAACTTTCAAAATGCATATGGGAGTCAATAAAGCCAGGACAAATGAACTTACCTGTTACCTGTTCTACCTTTGTCTTTGGTCCAACTAACTCTGTACAATCACCTACCATGAGGACATATTCACCTTTAACAGCCACATCGGCACGATAAATTTCCCGAGTGATGACATTAATAAAATAGCCATCCTTTAAAACTAGGTCGGCAAACTGGTGTACGTCCAGTAACGTATCAACTAACTTCCGCCATTGAATGGCTTCTTTAATGCCAGTTGCATCCATAAATTACTTAACTCCTTCCCATTTTTCATATTCGAGGGTATCGATAATCCCGATTATTGCAGCATCAATAGGAGCTTCTTTATTTGTGGATACTCTTGCTGCGATGCTTCCTTTTACATACATCACTTTTTCACCGATTCCGGCTCCGACCGTGTCAATGGCAATGACAGGGCTCTGTGGGGAGGAATCACCATTTAATAGAATAGGTTGGGTGATTAATAGCTTTGTTCCCACTAAATGTGGGTCTTTTCTAGTGGCGGTCACTCTGCCAACGACAATTCCAACTTCCATACTGAATGGCCAACTCCCTTATTTACGAATGAGATTGATTTGATGCTGTTTAAGTATGTCTTTTGCCAGAGGTGTAACAATCGTTTGTTGGTCAATAATTAGTTCCGTTTCTTTCCTGGATAGGAAAAAATCAAGATCCTTTGCCGTCATTACTGATTTTTTGGGACTCGATTTCGCTGTGAAAAAGTTTTTTATATCATCAGGTTCAAGTAGATGGATTCCAACAGCTTGTAGATCCCGCAAATTATTTTTGAGTTTTGTTTTTATAAACGGTGTCCCATGTGTTAATTGTTGCCCATCCCAAACTGGATGGTTAGGGTTCAATCCAGTGGAAAGGGCCGTTACTTTTTTATGAGAAAAGAGGGAATGGATAAGAAAGCGAACAAACCGATCTTGATCGTTCAAAGAAATGATGTTGGAGGCCAATGAGAAGTTAAGGGTAGGGAGGAAGAGGAAATCCCAATCCTCCATCTTTTCTAATGCCCGAAACGATATCCAATCATCAATTTCTGTTCGTGCGAGAATTTCTCTTCTGCTAAAGTAACGGAAAACCTCCTCCTCGATAAATAAACGGATGATGATGTTCTGCTGACGAAGGTTCTTAAGTATTTGCAAAGCTTGTTCCATTCCAACAAAGTGATAGCTTAAACAGGCAATCACCTTAACAGGCTTCGTTTTTTGACGTTTGTAAAATAGCTCATGCAGAGTGTTTTCCACTAGAACACTCTGCCGTTTTTGCCCCATCATTATTCACCTTTCGATAATAAGACTCTTTCAATTTCGCTATGTGGTCTAGGAATGACATGGACACTGACAAGTTCTCCGACTCTACTGGCGGCATCGGCACCGGCGTCTGTCGCGGCTTTTACCGCTCCTACGTCACCACGGACCATGACCGTTACGAGTCCAAATCCAATTTTTTCATAGCCACAAATCGATACGTTTGCAGCCTTTACCATTGCGTCTGCCGCTTCGATGGCACCTGTAAGACCTTTTGTTTCTACTAGACCTAATGCTTCACCTGTCATAAGTTAAAGCCTCCTTATTCATCCTTTGGACTTTGGTTATCCGAATCTTGAGTTTCCTGCTTATCTGAGTTCAGGTGGAAGTGGCTGAGTAATTTCTCGCTAACTTCCTGATGGGCCCGAGGAATAACATGGGCAGAGACGACCGTTCCAACCTTTTCTGCCGCTTGACTGCCGGCATCAACCGCTGCCCGAACCGAGGCGACATCACCGCTAAAATGGACAGTCACCCCTAATCCACCTCGTACCCCAATAATTTTTTCGATTGCCGTTATTTCAACATTGGCCGCTTTTACCGCGGCATCCGCAGCGGAAACGGCGGTCGCATAACCGACTGTTTCGATCAGGCCAAGTGCTTGTTGCATTGGGTAGTACCCCTTTCAAAAACTAAATTTGTTCTGCTAATTTTTTTAAAGTAGCAAGTATTTCCCGATTGGTTTCCGTTTTTCCGGTCGTAATGAGATAATTTTGTTCTAGTTGGATGGCTAGGTTTGTATGGCTAGGTTCACTTTTATAAAAGCGATCGAGAACAAGCAGGTTGTTAAAGTAGGATAGACCTTCTAGAATTCCTACGCTCTCAGTGCTTTTGGTGATTCCTAGCTGTTTCGAAATCCAGGCACTTGGTGAAAGGAGATGATAGGTTTCCACCTTGGTTTCAGCACGCTTATTTAGTTGAAGAAATAGTGCCTTTACAACGTTCTCTAAACGACTAGCATCTGGGTGATAAAGCTCTAAAGAAAGCGGCTGCAGATTGGTTCTGCTCCATACCAGGTGATACTTAAGTTCAGGACTATGATTTAACCATTCATTTAGGAGCAGCAATTGACTTGGATAACAATTCTTCGAGGTGACAACGGCTACCGAAACCTGAGTTGTTGCCCGCGAAAAGGCTGATGAAAGATTAGGATGAACCGATGGGAAAAACCAAATCGAAGTACCATCCTTTGTTGTACCAATTAACTTCGCATTTTCGATTGGCGGTTTTGAATTTGTCCTAACTTCAGCTCGTTCAGGTGATGCTTGAGACATCGATACCTTCTTGAGCTGGGAGATGGGATTATCGGGCCTTGATAACGGTTGCTGGGTATGGTTGAATTCCCGCTGATGGTCCTTTTTCTCCTGACCTGGTTTCTGGTTCAGCGCTGCTAAACGTTTTTCTAGATTTCGATTTTGATAATTTGGTCGAACGAGTTGTTGAAGGGTATCATCATCATTCCATTGACCGTTGGCGGAAGGGGAGGGACTAGGTTCCCTCTTTTGTTGTGTATGCGGTTTTTTCCCTTTTAGAACCTCTTCGACAACTGCTTTCATAAATTGAGACAAGTGCTCACCCCCTTATTAAAGAATCTTCATTAGTTCTGGATGTGGGCGGGGGATAATATTGGCACAGATAAGGTCGCCACCTACTCTGTCTGTGGCCAGTTTGCCAATTTCGACAGCTGCACTGACAGCTGCTACATCCCCTTTAACAATGACGGTTACATGACCTGAACCAACCTTTTTCATGTCAACAAGCCTGATATCCGCTGCTTTTGCCATTGAATCGAGAGCATCAAAGGCGCCTGTTAGACCTCTAATCTCCACTAAACCAATTGCATCCATTTAATCGTCTCCTAACTCATAGATTGTTGATTTCCGCTCCAGGCACTCGCTTTCCGCGGGGCGTCCGGTGAGCCACCTTGTCGCTACGCTCCTACGGTGTCTCACCATTGGCCGCTTCATCCCGCAGGAGTCGAGTGCCTTCCGCTCCAATCAACAGAATCAACCTCCTAACAAAGCCTTATAAAAAGTATTCTCGTAAATCGACATTGATAGGGATCGAGGTGCGTCTGAATTGCTTGGCATGCTGTAAAGGGTAAGTGGCATCGATGCCCATTTTGGCTGTTACACCCCTTAGTGAGTGTGAAGCCTCAAGCGGGGATCCTTTTGCCCCGGGGACAATAAATATATCCTGATCAGCTTGTACCCTTGTAGCAATGGCAAATTCCACATCCTCGGAATTAAAAATATCGACGTCATCATTGACGACCACTACATGTTTTAAGTCTTTATCGCTTGCAAAGGCGGCAAGTGCTGCTTGTTTGCCATCACCTTCGGATTTTTTATCAATCTGGATAATTCCGTGATAGCGGCCGATTCCACCTAAAGTAATGTGAACATCCTTTACATTTGGAACCACTTGTTTGACGGTTGAGTAGAGAGTCATTTCCCGGACTAACGCCATTGGTAGCTTTTCCTCATAGCTGGCAGGTAAAATCGTATGATTAATTGGGTTATTTCGGTACGTTACCGCCGAAAATTCAATCACAGGTTGAGGGGAGGCATCACCATAATACCCGGCCAATTCGGCAAAAGGGCCTTCTAATACCCGTTCATGTGGCAGCATTCTACCTTCAAAAACAATTTCAGCATCGGCGAGCACCTCGATATCAACGGTCTTGCATTTGACGACATCAAGGGATTGTCCTAAAAGGGAGCCAGCAATGTTAAGCTTATCGGTATGATAGAGATGGGTGCTAATCTGGGAGGCCAATGTAACGGCCGGAACGACACCAAACATCACCGCTACTTCCATTGGTTCACCACGCCGTTCATATTCAGCATATTGGGCGTTTAATTCCGGTGAGGTAATTAAAATATTCGTCTTATTCCCACCTAAATATTGCATTCTACGAATGGAGGTATATTGCTTTTTGCCAGTAAGGTCCTTTACGACCAAAATCCCGGCCACATAATACTGTCCAGAGTCTTCGGCGTGATATTTTAAAATCGGGAAGAAATCCTCTAAATCAAAGTGACCGGTGACGACATTTTCATGAACTGGGCCCGTGCTAACCTCGGTAACAGGGATCGGTGAAACGATGGAATCTATCAGCTTGGCGATGAAATCACGGGGACCAATACCGATGCTTTCCGCTAAAAGCTTGCGATCACCGCCAAATCCAATAGCCATAGGGGAGGAGTAGCCTTTGATATTTTCAAAAATCATCGGGACAGTTCCTTTTGTCGCCTTTACGACAGCCCCTAATTCAAAAATGGGGTCAACGCATTTTTTGATATGCTTGATATAACCGAGCTTGTCCCAAGTGGTAATGAGATCGCGGATATTGGTAGGATTCATTTTGGTTCACCCCATCTTTGGATTAGTTCATGGTCGATATGAAGCATGTCCAAAATTCTGCCAACCATAAAATTAACAAGCTCCCATATTTCATTTGGTCGAAGATAGAACCCAGGTGATGCTGGTACGATTGCCGCCCCGGCTTCTGCCAATTTTGTCATATTTTTCAAATGAATTAAATGAAGCGGTGTTTCACGTGGAACAATAATTAATTTTCGATTTTCCTTTAGAACTACACTTGCAGCTCGGTTCAGCAACGTATCACCAACACCATTAGCAATCGCTCCTAAGGTATTCATCGAGCAGGGGCAGATGACCATTCCATCCGTTTTGAACGAGCCGCTGGCAATCGAGGCAAAAAGATTATTATTTTTATGGATGGTAGCAAATTGTTTAACACTGTCTAGACTGACTCCGCATTCATATAACATTACCTTTTCTCCCATTTCGGTAATGACTAAATGCGTTTCTATTCCTAGTTCATGAAGAGCACGGATCAGTGTATAGCCATACACCGACCCGCTTGCTCCAGTCATTCCAACAATAATTCTCATTTTTTAATCCTCATGCCCAGGTCTTTAAGCATTTTGATTTTGGGAGAGTTTTTCTTTTACTAATGTTGTATATTGCTCGACAGTCATAATGTCCCCGAAAATATCAATATCGCGAAGTCCGGAAACATGCATATCATCATCCTTTGAAGCGGTCGCATCGGAAATACAGATGATATTATAGCCATGGTAGAGGCCATCAGAAGCAGTGCTTCTTACACACACATTTGTCCAAACACCTGTTAGAACAAGCGTATCAATTTCTTCTTCACGGCAGAATAGATCAAAGTCTGTGTAACTGAAGGCGCTGTGGCGTCTTTTTTGGACAACATAATCGCCTTTGTCTTCTTCCGGTTGCAGCTCTGGAATAAATTGCGAGCCCCAGGTTCCTTTGATCGCATGAACGGGGCGTACCCGGAAGTCGCGGTCATTGACGCGATGAGCTTCCTGAACATGGATGACCTGAATGTTATGATCATGGGCAAAATCAACAAGCCGCCGGATTTCCGGGACGATTTTTTCGCCACTTTCACAACGAAGGGTGGCTTTTTCACCAATAAAATCATTTAACATATCAATCACGACAATGGCGTGTTTTTTCCCTCTTAGTTCCATTTTGGACCTCCTTTTATGGGCGGTAATGAACCGACTTTGTGTCTAAAATGTGAAATGATTTGATATCCTTCTCAAAGCTATTCTTTAGTTGCTATCCGTCAGCACAGCTTCCTTCTTTTCAGTCGCAACTTCTTGGTTAGCTTCATATTTCTCGTATTTTAAAACCCGGTCAAGGCGTTGTAGGCTTTGACGCTCAACGTATTGTCCGTATCCTGCTTTACCGACGATACCACCATTATCCTCATCGTAAATGAGTTCCCCACGAATGACCGTTTGTACGGGCTTTCCTTTTAACTGCAGGCCGTGAAGCGGATTGTATTTACACATCGACTCTGTTTTCTGCTCATCGATTGTGTATTCACGATCTAAGTCAATGATGGTGAAGTCCGCATCGCTGCCGATTTCCATCGCACCTTTTTTCGGATAAATTCCATAATGGATGGCCGCATTGCGACTTGTTACCTCGACAAATCTGGATAACGATAAGCGGCCTTTATTTAAGCCTTCACTGACAAGGATTTGTACCATCGTTTCAACACCAGGGATTCCCGGGAAACTATTCCAAATGTCGGAATCAGCCGCAGCCTTTTCAGTGGCAATTTCATATGGGGCATGGTCCGTACCGACGAAATCAATTGTTCCATCAGCAAGGGCTTGCCAATGTACAATATTGTCTTCTTTTCCACGAAGTGGTGGGGCAATTTTCGCGAACGTTCCACGCTCTGTCATGGAATCTTGGGCATTGAGCATTAAATAATGCGGACATGTTTCAGCCGTTACCTTGACACCGCGCTTCTTTGCTTCACGGACTATTTCGACACCTTCTTTTGTACTCATATGCACGACATGAACCCGCGCATCTGTCGCTTCGGCATAGCTAATAATTAATTGGATGGCGACTTTTTCAGCAAGCGAACTTCTTGCTTCTGCCCATGCCGGGCCATCCATACGGCCAGCCTTTTTCAGCTTTTCAGTATCAAAGGTGCAAATATCATAGTTTTCCGCATGAACGCCAATCGGTAGGCCAGTTGGGGCTACTTTTCTAAAAATTTCTAGCATTTCGCCATCGCTAACCTTTGGATAGGTTGGAACAGATGGAGTCATATACACTTTAAAGGCGACGACTCCTTCTTCAATTTGCGGATAAATATTATCGAGCCAACCTTCGCGAACATCTTCGCCTGTTACACCGCCCCAGAAGCAATAGTCGATATAGGCTTGGTCGCGAATCGGGCCAATTTTTTTATGGAAACTTTCTTTATCGCGGACAGAAGGCTTACTGCAGCAAGGCATATCAATAATGGTCGTCACTCCGCCGGCTGCGGCCGAACGACTGCCTGTCGCAAATGTCTCGCGGTGGGTGAAGCCTGGATCCATGAAGTGGGTATGAGGGTCGATACAACCTGGAACAACTAGATAACCTTTACAGTCAATGACTTGGTCAGCTTGTAAGCCTACAATATTGCTCACAAAACCAGTAATTTTCCCATCATTTACTAGAATGTTTGTTAATACTTGTCGATCACCTTGAGGAATGTTTGCGTTCTTTAAAATTAAATCCATTACCCAATACCTCCAATAAATAAAATTTAAGATCATTTGAAACTGCCTGTGTATGTCCTAGCTGCCTCAGGTAAGCAAGGAAATCTAGCTCACTAAACTAATATTCAGAGGTTGGACAGAAAATACTAGTTTTCTAGATAATTAGTTGTAATAATTTTCGGAAAGTTTTCTCTCGAAAAGACATGCAGGTCTTTTGATGTGCATATATTTGAAAAAAAACGCGGGAATAGAAGGGATTGGAGGAACGGAATATGAAGCGGTCATTTCATTTACAAGTGAATGGAATAGGTCAAAAGATTGATTGTCATCCAGCGAAAACATTATTGGATTGTTTAAGGGAGGATATGGGATACACAGCTAGTAAGGAATGCTGTGGCAAAGGGGAGTGTGGATCTTGTACGGTTTTACTAGATCATCAGCCTGTTTGTTCCTGTCTCGTACTAGTATCACAAACGGAAAACAAAGAAATCATCACCTGTGAAGGAATTGGAACTACCGCTGATATGGATTTCATTCAGCAAGCGTTTGTTTTAGAAGGGGCTACTCAATGTGGATATTGCACCCCCGGGTTTATTGTTTCGGCCAAGTCCTTCTTAAACGGGATCAAGGAAGTGCCATCAACAGAACAAATTAAAGAGGCCTTAGGAGGAAACCTCTGCCGATGCACCGGCTATACGAAAATTATTAAAGCGGTGGAAACAGCCGCCAAAATGCAGCTTGTTGGGGAAGAAATCACGAATGGTTAAATGTGCGGCCATTCTTTTAGCGGCTGGGAAATCAACGAGAATGGGCCGTTTAAAAGCCCTTTTGCCATGGGAGGGGACGACCTTACTCCAACATCAGCTCGCTCAACTAGAACAATCGGATATTCACTCTTTAATCGTGGTAGTAGGCTATCAATCCGAGAAACTACTTCCCTATATCAATAAAACGTCAGCGCATGTCGTCATCAATGAGCATGTTGAACTCGGAAAAACGGAATCGATTAAACGGGGGATCTTGTCTGTGACAGAGGATCATGACTGTATGGTGATGATAGCTGTTGACCAGCCGGTAAATGACTTGCTAATCAATGGGATGATTCACTACTTTCAACAAACTAACAGTAAAATCATTATTCCGACATACAAAGGAAAAAGGGGCCATCCCATTCTTTTTTCCACAGAATTAAGAGATGAGTTGCTACAAATAAGCGAAGAAAAGAACGGACTAAGAGAAGTGGTAAATAGGTGGAAGAGCGAAATGGGTGAGCTGGAGGTTTCCGATCCTTCCATTTTATATAATTTTAATTCTCCAATGGACTATGAGGCTTTTTCGAAGGGGGATGTCATTTTATGAATGTGTCTGAAATCGATGTGATGACACCAGCATCAATAACGGAGTGTTTAGAGATTTTGAAGAATAATGAGGGGGCGTATCGACTGCTCGCAGGTGGAACGGATGCGGTGGTTAGGATGAAGGATGGAAAGTGGCGACCAAGCCTTTGGATTAATATAAAGGACCTTTCTTCGTTAAAATTTATCAAGAGAGTCGGACAGGAAATTCATATCGGTCCATTAACGACCCATACGGATATCATCCATTCGGATGTTTTAAAGGAACAGGGTGATGTCATCGTTGCAGCGGCCAAAAGCGTGGGGGCCGTTCAAATTCAGAATATGGGGACGATTGGTGGGAACCTCGGAACTGCCTCACCAGCAGGAGACCTCATCCCTTCCTTGTTTGTTTTAAGTGCTAGGATTGAGCTTTCCTCTTTCAATAGTAAGCGGATTGTTCCGATTGAGGAGTTTTTTATCGGACCTGGGAGAACAGTCATGAGACCGAATGAAATGGTGACGAATATTATCGTCACCCCACAGAAGGAAAATGAGATCGGCTTTTTTGAAAAACTCGGTCCACGCAAAGCCCAAGCGATTTCCATTGTCAATGTCGCCTGTTCGCTACAATTAGATGAAAACCGAAATTGTTTAGCTGGAAAAATCGCCTTTGGCTCTGTTGCACCAACAGTAATCCGTGGCAAAAAATGCGAGGCACTTTTAACACTTGCGAGGTTAGATGAACAATTAATTGAAAACATCGGGGAATTGGCGTGGAAGGAAGTCATGCCGATTTCAGATATTCGAGCATCGGCGATTTATCGGCGGGATATGGCAAGTGCCTTATTAAAACGAGGCTTATACCGATTACTGAAAAGGTGGGAAGAACGATGAATCACAAGGAGTGGAGCTATATCGGCAAGCGGGTTCCTCGAATTGATGGGCCACCAAAGACAACAGGTGAACTAAAGTATATGACTGATCTTCAGTTTCCCAATATGGTCTGGGGAAAAGTGCTTCGTGCCCAATATCCCCATGCAAAAATTGTAAGCATTGATACGAGGGAGGCTGAAAATCTAGAGGGCGTGGTAGCGGTTTTAACCTACCGAGATATTCCTGGTTTTAATGGATTTGGAATTGTCGATCCTGACCAGCCCGTCTTGTGTGAAGATGTCGTTCGAACGACCTCTGATGCAGTTGCCCTAGTAGCAGCCGAAACGGAAGAAATCGCTGAGAAGGCAATTAACCTAATCAAAGTGGATTACGTCCCGCTTGAAGTTGTCTCCGATCCAGAGTATGCGATGACGGAAAAAGCGCCCAAGTTGCATCCGAGTGGCAACACATACAGTCATGTGAAAATCAAACATGGTGATGTTGCGAAGGCCTTTTCGGATGCGGATTTTATTTTAGAAAATACATTTATTTCGCCTAGACAAATGCATGCCTTTATTGAAACAGAGGGCGGATGGGCGATGGTGGAAGAGGATGGGTCTTTAAGTATCTATTGTCCCGGGCAATATGCGTATCGGGATCGGATGCAGGTTGCCCGGGCGTTAGCGCTTAATCCAGATCGAATCCGCGTGGTTTCTAGTCCTTTAGGAGGGGCATTCGGCGGAAAAGATGAAATTACGGTTCAAATTTATTTAGCCCTGCTCGCCCTCCATACAAACGGTCGGCCAGTTAAGCTTCACTTAAAAAGGGAAGAATCGGTTCAAGCAGGAATCAAACGTCATCCCTTTAAAGTTGAGGTGAAAACGGCGGTCAAGAATGACGGCACTATCATCGGTCATAAAGTAAGAGCCATTGCTGATACAGGCGCTTATGCTTCCCTCGGGGGAGCTGTTATTGCCTTAGCAATCGAACATGCCTGTGGTCCCTACTATATCCCAAATGTTGACTTAGAGGGCTTTTGTGTGTACACAAATAATGGTGTTTCCGGCGCTTTTAGAGGTTTTGGCGTAAATCAGGTTTGCGTTGGAATTGAAACCCATTTAGACATGATTGCCGAAAGGCTGGGAATGTGTCCAATTACGCTGAGAAAAACACATGCCTACAAGCAGGGTAGTCTCTCTAGTTTAGGTCATCGTGTAAAGTCTAGTGTTGGCACACATCAAACCTTAGAGAAGGCTGAAAATTGTGATCTTTGGAGTAATAGAGAAACCTATAAATCACAACCTAGTGAACCATGGAAAAAAAGAGGAATTGGCATCGCGACCTCCTTCCACGGAGTTGGCATGGGAATTGGCGTTCCTGATTATGGGGCGGCAACAATGGAGTTATTACCCCATGGAAGGTTTTTAGTTGGAGTTGGCTGTGAAGAAATCGGCGGCGGAAATAGCACAGTCTATGCCCAGATTGCCGCAGAGCTGCTACGGTGTGATATTACCGCTATTGAAATCGTTCAGGGCGATACATCGAAAACAATTGATGGCGGTACCGTAACCGCATCCCGTTCTACCTATTCGGGAGGTAGGGCCGTTGCCACTGCTGCTCCGTTTATGATTAAGCTTTTAACGGAAACGGCTGCAAAGATGGTCGAGGTTTCGTTAGACAAGGTTTCATTAGGAAATGGGGAAATTGAGGTCCAAGGTCACCAACCAATTCAATATCAGGAAATTTATCAGTATTTATATGGGCAGCACCAGTCAACAAAGGTTGAGGGCCATTTTTATCTACCAAAAGAAAGGTATGAGATTAAGGGCTCAGGTGGCGCCCCGCATCATCTATACGGCTACCTTACTCATGTCGTGTTGGTGGAGGTGGATATGTTAACAGGTGAAACAGACGTTCTTCGTGTCGTTTCGATTCCTGATTGTGGCCGGGTCATCAATTTGCAAGGACTAGAAGGGCAAACAGAAGGTGGAGCGATTATGGGGATTGGCTATACCTTATACGAGGATGTTGTCATGGAAAATGGGGTACATCGGACGAAAAATTTTACCGATTATATTATGCCAACGATACAAGAAACTCCCATGATTGAAACCATTCCGGTTGAAGAACCGGAGGCTTCAGGTCCATTTGGGGCAAAGGGAATTGGTGAGGTGGTCATGATTCCGATTATTCCAGCTATCACAAACGCGATTTATGATGCTGTTGGGGTGCGGATTAAACATCTCCCAGCAACCCCGGAAAGAGTCCACCGGGCGATGAAGGAGAATAGGTTAAAAGCGGTGAGAGTAAACCAATGATGAGTCCAAAATTGTATAGGATGATGATGAATTCTTTGGAGGAACAAAGGGTAACAGCCCTCATCACCATCACCTCCCACCGTAAGCCGTTTTATTTAGGAAAACGGATTTTGGGTTGGGAGGATGGGAGTTTTTATCATGATAATCCGGAGACTGAGAAGTTTTCTACAAGCTTAGGGGCAATATGCCCGTCACTGATTCAAAAACAAAAAACAAAATGTATCCGCTTTCTCGAAGGGGATCATGAAGTTGAATGTTTTGTAGAGATACTTAAACGTGCCCCAAGATTGATAGTCGCCGGCGGGGGGCATGTGTGTGAACCGGTTGTAGCAATGGCCTCTCTGCTTGGCTATCACATCACTGTGATTGATGATCGTCCGGAATTTGCAACCAAGGATCGTTTCCCTCTTGCTGATGAGGTCAGTTGTACTTCTTATCTGGATTTTTTCCAAAACTGCAAGATTACTAGTAACACCTGGATACTTCTCCTTACTAGAGGTCACCAATTTGATGTGATGAGTTTGCAGGAATTGTTAAAGCGGAACGAAAGGCCGGCCTATATTGGAATGATTGGTAGTAGAAGGAGAATAGCGGGAGTTTTCGAACAGTTGAAAGAAGAGTTTGATGTTGCTTTGTTTGACCATATTTATACACCAGTAGGCTTGGATATTGGAGCAGAGACACCCTCGGAGATTGCGATAAGTATTTTAGCAGAAATGTTGAAGGTAAAAAACAACAAATCAGGACATTCATTGAGTCAGGAAATTCGGCAATTGGCGAAATTAGGCTTTCGGGGTGGAAATAGTGGATGATATGAAAATGATTAGGCAGGCTTATTTAGTACGGTTAGGAGGTGAGGCTGCTGCCTTAGCGACGATTATTTTAAAAAAGGGGTCGGTACCTAGGAACGTTGGGTCTAAGATGATTATTTTTCGCGATGGAAGCATTTTCGGCACAATTGGCGGGGGGTGTGGTGAAGGGGAAGTGATTGAAAAAGCCTTTGAAGTCATAGATTCAGGTTTACCAATAAAACACACAGTCGACCTGACAAAAGGTTTATTTTACGAAGATGGCGGAATTTGTGGTGGAACCTTTGAAGTATTTATTGAACCTATCAGAAAAGCGGAAGCGCCCGTTCAGCGGCGTATGAACTTCAGCCCTCCTGACTGAGATAAAGGAAACACGAATCGCGTTCTTGGCGATTCGATGTTGACTTATCTCCGGTCATGTAAAAATCCAAATGCCGATTTTTACTCGGAGGGTGAAGTTCACTAGACGCTGGGCGCTGGAGCTGGACAATTATCAAGGTCAAAACTTTTCTTATCTCTATTTAAGGGAGTGAATGGAATGAAGGGCTTTCTGAACTCATATTTTAAATTGGATCAGAGACAAACAAACATCAGAACCGAAATATTGGCGGGGGTAACCTCGTTTGTAACGATGAGTTATATTATTCTAGTGAACCCACAAATCCTCTCTGATGCGGGAATTCCAAAGGAAGCAGCTCTAGCGGCAACTGTGTTTGCGAGCGTCATTGCCACGGTTTTAATGGCGTTGTGGGCGAATTTCCCGATTGCCGTTGCACCTGGAATGGGATTAAATGCTTTCTTTGCCTATACCGTTGTTATTGGCCAAGGACTAACCTGGCAGACGGCTTTAGGGGCGGTATTTATATCCGGGATTGTCTTCCTAATTTTGACGGTAACTGGGGTGCGGAAGAAGATTGTCGATGGTGTACCCAATGTCCTTAAATCGGCGATAGGTGTTGGGATTGGATTATTTATTGCCTTCATTGGTTTTAAAAATGCCGGGCTCGTTGTCAATAGTGAGGCAACCAGTGTTGCCCTAGGAGATTTAACCCAGAAAGGACCTCTTTTAGCCTTATTTGGATTACTCGTGGCGTCGATTCTAATGGCCAAAAAAGTAAAGGGTTCTTTATTAATCAGTGTTCTAATTACGACGGTTGCAGCGATGATTGTAGGGTTTATTAAATACCCGACTAGCGTTAGTGATATTGTTTCTCTTCAATTACCAAGTGTTTCGGATACACTTTTTGCTATGGATATTAAAGGTGCAATTGCTTACGGTGTTCTCTCGGTTATCTTTTCATTCACGATTGTAGAATTATTTGATAATCTGGCCACCTTGATTGGCCTTACCAAAAAAGCCGGCTTAATGGATAAAGACGGAAATATTGAAAACTTAGATCGTGCCCTGCAAGCAGATGCAGTTGCGACGATGGCCAGTGCCTCACTTGGAAGTACTGCAATGAATGCCTATATTGAAAACGCAACAGGTATTTCCGAAGGTGGAAGAACAGGCCTTTCAGCCCTAACAGTTGCAGCATTTTTCTTACTCTCCCTACTATTCGCCCCACTCATTTTCCTTGTACCTTCTGTCGCAACGGCACCAATCCTAATCATCGTCGGCGCTTTAATGCTAAGCGAAATCAAACATATTAGCTTTGATGATTATACAGATGTCATTCCGGTTTTCTTGACAATTATTTTAATGCCTCTAACCTACAGTATTGCCCAAGGATTAGCATTTGGATTTATTTCATATACGATCCTAAAACTTGTCACAGGAAAACGTGATCAAGTGCATTGGATCATGTATTTCATTACGATTGCCTTCATCATCCATTTCATTATTGGCGGCCACTGATGATGAATTGGATAACTAAGAAGACAATGGGCGAAAAGTCCATTGTCTTTTTATTAAGTAACTAAGGGAGTGATTTCTTTGAACCTAAATAAGCCTTCTTGGAAAAAACGTGTATTGTCTGCTGCCAAAAGTGAACTCGCCGATATCGTCATAAAAAATGGCAGAATCGTTGATGTGTTCAACTTGAGCATAGTTGAGGCGGATATTGCCATTACGGATGGTGTCATCGTAGGAATTGGTCAATATGAGGGGAAAGAAATGATCGATGCTGCCGGTAAATATGTCTGTCCAGGTTTTATTGATGGCCATGTACATATTGAGTCGGCAATGGTAACCCCAAGGGAATTTGCAAAAGTAGTGGTTCCGCACGGAGTAACTACGGTTATTGCCGATCCCCATGAAATTGCTAATGTTTCTGGGGCAGCCGGCATCCAATTTATGATTGATCATGCTAAAAATATCCCATTGAATGTGTATTTTATGCTTCCATCCTGTGTTCCGGCGACCCCGTTCGAAAATGCCGGTGCCGTTTTGGCAGCTGAAGATTTAGCCCCTTTTTATGAGTCGGAGCATGTTCTGGGATTAGGTGAAGTGATGGATTATCCTTCGGTTTTTCATTTTGAGCCGCGGATGATGGCGAAAATTTCTGACGCCTTGGAAAGAGGGGTTTGTATTGATGGTCACGCTGCTGGTGTGAATGATGAGGGAATAAATGTTTACATGACCGCTGGAATACGGACCGATCATGAGTGTGTCTCTGCGGAGGAGGTAACGGCACGTTTACAACGAGGGATGTATGTGATGTTGAGGGAAGGTTCTGCTGCACGAGACTTGCGGGAATTATTAAAAGCCGTCAATGAAAAAAATGCTCGGCGCTGCTTGTTTGTCACCGATGATAAGCATTTGGACGATTTATTGGCGGAAGGAAGTATTGATTACAATGTGAAGGTAGCTATTGAGGAGGGGATTGATCCATTACTGGCAATTGGGATGGCGACCTTGAATGCGGCGGAGTGTTTTGGTTTAAGGGGTAAGGGCGCGATTGCCCCGGGCTATGATGCGGATTTACTTTTTTTGGGCTCTCTGAGTGATGTTTCAGTTCATTCTGTTTATCGTGCGGGTAAGTTAGTTGCTGAGAATGGTCAATGTCTACCCTTTGGGGCGGATGCACCAAGTATTCCTTCCGTACTGACAAACAGTGTGCGGGTTGGGAAAATGTTAGAAAAAGACTTCGTTTTACGAGTGGATGAGGCAGTGGTGCCGGTTGCGGCAAATGTGATTGAGATTATTCCAAACTCTTTAGTGACAAGGAGATGCCGTGAAAATATTACCGTCAAAAATGGGGTGTTTAGTCCTTCTGTTCGAGATGATCAATTGAAATTAGTAGTCGTGGAGCGCCATCACCATACCGGAAATATTGGCATTGGCATTGTCAAAGGATTTGGGATTAAGGGTGGCGCGATTGCGTCAACGGTAGCCCATGATTCTCATAATATTGTCGCGGTCGGAACAAGTGACAATGATTTGTATGTAGCCATCAAAAAAATGGAAGCGATGAATGGCGGGCTAGTGGTCGTGAACAACAGTGAGGTCATCGCTTCGCTCCCTTTGAGGGTTTCTGGATTAATTTCGGATAAAGATTACCAAACCATTGTGGGGGAATTAAAGGGCTTAGATATTGCATTGGAGCAGATTGGATTTGGGAATCAATTTAATGCGTTTCAAACCCTGTCGTTTTTAGCGCTACCAGTAATCCCGGAGCTTAAATTGACGGATATGGGGTTATTTGATGTTGGCGGGTTTAAGCATATTGGCTTGTTTGATTAGATGGGGGCTTGAGCACAGCATGGCGGATTATTCTGCTATGCTTGTTTTTTTTTGGGGGGGTGGTGGCGTTCAGACAGGGTAGGGTGGAAAAAACGAGATTGAGTCCGAACTAGTGGTGAGCTCGGACAGGGAATGGTGCAAAATGGGAAATTGAGTCCGAACTGGTCGTGGGTTGGGACAGGACAGGGCCCAAAAAAGGAAATCGAGTCCGAACTGGTGTTGAGTTCGGACAGGAAAGGGTGCAAAAAGGGAAATTAAGTCCGAACTGGTGTTGAGTTCGGACAGGGAATGGTGCAAAAAAGGGAAATCGAGTCCGAACCAGTCGTGAGTTCGGACAGGACAGGCTGCCAAAAGGGAAATCAAGTCCGAACTAGTGTTGA
>NZ_JBTOOE010000021.1:0-80532 GCF_054786815.1 Pseudoneobacillus rhizolycopersici
AAGTGTTCATTCTTAATTAGCGAAAACTGTTAATTATAGATTAGCAGTTACAACAAATAGACTGAAAACAAAAAAAGGATGCATAAATTCCCGTATAATCTCCGGCTTTATCGGATTGAAAGATATAAGTTTAGCTTACCTTTAGTTCATTATCAAACTAAGATAAAGCAGAGCTACTAAATCATATATTTTTCTTACTTTTTAAAATTATTTTTATTGAAGAATGTATTTTAGATGAGAAAATAAACTAATGTAACACCAATAATTAATACAATGAGTGAAACAATATATCGCTTCGACTCCTTTTGATATTTCCAATCTACAAATGATTGAAAGCCCAATGCTGCTATTACGAAAATTATCCAAAACCACTTCATTGCTTCGCTCTCAATATAAATAAAAATGAAAGTAATGATTCCAAGAGCTGAAAGCATTACCTTCCCCCAAAGGTCAACTGTTTTACCATCTTCAGTGAGTTCTTTTCTTTCATGTCCAACAATGATTAGCCTTAAAATAAAATGTGAAAATGCAAGAATAATACATATTAATCCAATCATAGTAAATTCCCCCTAATTATTTTAACGTAGTATAACAACAAGCAGGATATTTTGGGACCGTTAAAGATTGTTAATTAATTAAAATCGCAATATCTCCTATATATTCCTGCAAATTTGTTTTAAAAGGGATTAATCACAATTTCCGAAAAATAGGCATTTAAGGTGAATAAAAGCAAATCAAAAAGCCCGAAGTAATAGTTTTTTCAAGACTATTTATTTCGGGCTTGATTTTTAGATGCTTATGCTACAATCGCCCAAGATATGGAAAAGATGTAAAAAATACTGGATATTTTGGACTTCTTACGATTAATTGTTAGAGAAAAAAACGCACCCGATAGTTTAAGTGCAAACCTTCACAATACTAACTTAAATAAGTAAATTAAACTTCTTTATATGGTTGAAATATAAAAACTTTGTACCGCAACTATAATTAAGGCTCTGTCAAAGGTAAATGTTTAATGTTGATATTCGATACACATTATTTAGTAAAAGTTACTTTAGTGAGACAAAATAATGAGTAATGACTAAATAAAAAGGAATTAGATCAATGAACAATATAAATGTAGTGATAGGTTATATACTTGTAATCGGTACTATTGGCATTTTTCTTATATTTAAGACAAAAAGAAACAAGAAATTACTGTTAAGATTGATTTTCACATTAATAGTCTTTTTTTCGATTCCACCATCAATTTGGTTTATTGTTGTTGGTCATTTGGGATGGATAGACTCATTAATTCTCGTTGGGCTTTTTCTTAGTGTCGGCATACTAACAGTGGTTCCGTTTTTAATTAATATTAATCAATCTTCAAAAAAAGGTAACAAAAAGTAACCTTGTTTGGTTCTTATTTTTCTTTAGTCGTAGCAACGAAAATACTTAACGGCGTATCAAAGAATTTTTATTAGCATCATTTGTATTTGAAATGACAGACACATATGACAGTATGCGATTGGGAAATTTTAATGTATATTATTTTCGCCTGCAAAATCCTTTGATATTTTTATGAACTCAGGGGATAATTTTCTTTAATAAGAGGTGGTGTTTTGGGAATCCAAAAATGTGACAATTGCGGTTATCAGTTTACTTGGATGGAAATACAGAAAGTTAGTCGAGTGAATTATAAACCACTTGTATGTTGTAAGTGTGGAACAAAACATAATGTTTCCATACAAACAAGGCTTACTTTAGGTCTTTCAACAGGAATAATGGTGGCTATTTCATTGTTCTATTTGAATAATGTTTCATTTGGTTTAGGGATATTGTTTGTAATATTATTTTCACTTGCAGTCATCATTCTGTTTCCTTATTTTGCAAGGTTTAAAGCATATAAAAACCAATAAACAAAACAACTATTTAACTAATTGCCGATACATATATATATCGAGAACAGGGAAATCCATAAGAAATGGTTTCCCTATTATTTTATCTAATTATCAACATTAAAAATTAACAGAGCCTATAATAAAAACTCGTATAATATCGGCTTTCTTCAGTAGTAGCTTAAGCTATAATCGAACGTCGTTAGTAGAAAAGTGGGGAATAGATTATTAAAAGAACTCCTAGTAAAATAAGAGCAACAATAATAATAAATCAGTGACTAAAAAAAATCTTTTTCAGTTAAGATTTTTTTTATTTATCCGTTTCTTAACTTCCTCCTCATATTTTTCCACCAGTTTATTATTATCGGTAATACCATATTTCTTTTCTAATTCAAGTCTAAGTTTTAACCAAATGACATTTTTTATATATATGTCTCTGTCGAAACCGTGATTTAGCTCTTCCAATGACAAGCCTAGTGCAGCTGCATATGCTAGGTGTTGCGGTAAATCACTTGTATCTGGCCCTTCTTTTATATAATTATCAATTTCTTCTTCCGTTACAGTAATACCATATTCACTTTTTGCAATTTCCTTCCATACTCTATCTTCTTCCATGTTCTTTTTAGATAGTTGAACTACCTCCTCAGCAGTCAAATCTGTTTCATAATAGAGTTTCTCCCATCCTAAAGTTCTGATAATCCATTTCTTTAATTTTTCATCAACCTTATAACGATTAGCCTCGGTTACCACAGCATCTAATTCCCTTTTATAATCATCATAAGTAAAAGTTTCCAGCATCCTTTTTTGTTCTTCTTCACTTTTCATCTTTATTTCCGGTAGCGAAATTGTTTGAAATTCTGAATCACCGTTATTCTGTAGAATAAGACTAATAAGCAAAAATCCTGAAATTAACAATAGCAAGATAACCGCTGCAGCAGGGGCAAAGAATCTTAATGTTACCTTCTGCCGTCTTTTTATAGCCTTCTGTTTTATTGAAGTTGCAAATTGAGTAGCCTCTGAATCTGTTAGGTTAAGTTGATTCAAGATATGGTCATCAAGAGCTTTTTTGACATTTTGTTTCAAGTCATCCATCAAAAATCAAACCTCCTTTTCAAAAGATCCCTGCCACGAATTAATCTTGTCTTCACTGTATTTACACTTAAATTAAGCAGACTACCGATTTCATTTGTGTCTAGATCCTGATAATAATACAGAATAATAACTTCTCGATATTTGACTGGAAGTTCCATAATCAAATTTGCGAGCTCCTTGTCCCTGAAATTACTGATGACCTTTAATTCAACATCATTTTTGTCTAGTTCTTCCTTGGCTAACCAATTAGTAATTTGAACCCTACGGTATTGCCAGCTTCTTAGATAGTCCTTAGATTTATTCACTGCTATCTTTATTAGCCAATTCTTAACAGAACTATCTCCGCGGAAATGATCAAGATTGTTATAGGCTGAAAGAAATACCTCCTGTGTAATGTCCTCCATTGCATGATGGTTTTTTACATATGAAAAAACGATCTTTCTTATATCATTGACATAAGCCAAAACAATTTTATTAAAATCAATTAAATCTTCTCTTCCAGTAAGGTCCACATTCTCCCCCCCAATTTTTCTTTTCAAAAATAAAGACGAAACCCAAGGTATATGCGGTTCAAAAATTTATACTAATTTTTAGAAAGGAAATCTTAGGGTCACATTAACCTTTTTTCAGTGCAATTTTAAGAAGTTTCAAAAGTTACCTTTGCCTTAACTAGTACCATTATAAGATTTACATTTTCCACTATGGTAAAATTAACAAGAAAAATTAAGTTACTAGACACCAAACCTCCTACTTTACTAGAGCCCGTGCAAAAAAAGCCGAGTTATACAAGTTTTAATGAATAAAAACTCGTATATTCTCGGCTTTCTGTAATAGCTGCTTATGTAACGATAGCGTCATTACTTCCATAAGGTTTTATATTATTTGCTGTTAGTGTTAATACAGAAGATGATCTTGCATCTCCCTACTTTCACTCTACGACCCGTTTTTTTTAATACATTTCTTTAATGGGGTTTACTTATGTATTACCCTTTAAGTAACCTGCTCTGGTAATCATTAAAAAGGAGATGATTGCCCCCCTTTTTGCCTTTATCTATTGGAATTTAAATAAGAGTTTTCTTTATAAGTAATATCGCATTCAGGAAGTCCACACATTTTTAAAGCAACTTTAATTCTTCTATCAAATCCTTCCTTAAGCTCTACATAGGTCTCAGAAGCAATGGAAGACTGCCAAGCAAATTGGAAGTGCAGTATATCCTGATTCTCTTTTTCCAATGGGGTAAACGCCATATCTTTAGTTGTGGCCTGAGCATTCGCCTGAGCACATAAATTTAACAAAAATACTTCCAAAATCTTTTTTTCACGTTCATTTAAGTCAATTTCGTTGTTAGAAACTTTTACATCAACCATTGCAATGTTTATAGTAATCCCGTCCTTTAATTATGATCTGTAGATTGCTCCGACCGAAAATAAAAAAATGTATTTAACATATAAATCCCTCCTATTTTTCTACCTTTAAATATTCCACAAAAGTACAATAATTCCTTTTTTAGGAAATTGTTTTTCCCATTTGCTGGATTTCTAAACAAAAAAAGCCAAGGTAGACAAGTCTTGGTGAATAAAAACTCGTATATTCTCGGCTTTCTGAATTAGCATCTTAAGCTACAATCGCACCCGTTTACTTTAAGTATATTTCTTCACAAACACATTAAGATAATTTGCTTATATAATGGTCGACATTTTTTTCTCCTTCTTTAGATATAAATTTGACAGTAAATAAACATACGTCTTCCTTATCCACTCCGTTTAGCTAGTTAATGTTTAAATCAGTGGGGACGATTAACCACTCTTCCGTTCCTTTTTTATTTCCCTAATAGCTATCCATACACCCATAAATCCCGCAGCAGATGAAGCTGGAAAACCAATTAAAAAAGTATCCCATTGTCCTGTAAGCAATGAGATAACTACAAAAACAACTGGAAAACCAATTAATACAAACAATGAAAGAAATAACCCTAATTTAGTGCCCTTTTTCACTTTGCACCCCTTCCTTTCACTTTATATATATGCTTTATTGCATTATTCGAACTTCTTATATCTACGAATAATTATAGAAATTTTTAAAACTTTTTTTGAACTAGCCTGCCCCTTTACTCCCTAAAGGAATGAAAATAAGCCAAAAATAACAAGTTATGTAACAACTTGCATATTTTTGGCTTAACGCGATACATCCTTATGGAAGGATTGCACTCGTTACTCCCTTAGCCTAAATGGATTGTTTTATTCATTAGCCATAGTTAAAAAAGAGTTAGCTTGTTAAAAATATAACTGCAGCAACAGAACCGATTCCAGCCAAGGTCATAATAATTCCCCCAAATCGTGTTGACAAAACATACAAATCCGAAGGCTCCGTACCATCGTTTGATTTCCAACTCTCTGTAATACGCCAAATAAATGAAGGTTTAATAATCATTGAAACACCAATGATTATTAGAATTACTCCTAATAGAATCATTTCATATTTCTCCCCTTAAAATCGTCTGTATCTTAAATATACGGACTTTCCTTATTAAAGTTTCCATTTAATGGAGCAGATTTAACCACTACAAAAACAAACTATTTACTGGATTCGATTTTCCCATTTTTCATTAAAATCATTTATTATCCCTTATGCCACTAACCTACATCTTTACAAAATCTCACATAGCAAAAAAGCCGAGATAAACAAGTTTAAATGAATAAAAACTCGTAAATTCTCGGCTTTCTGAATTGGCTGCTTAAGTAACAAATGCTCATCATTAGTTACATATCATTAGCTGTTAATCACTATAATTATCTGCCTTTTGCTTTGCGTAAATTCCCGCCCTCACTAGCCCAATAGCAAGAAGGGAAAGCAACCCATTTAATATTATCGCAAACATTGCTAATTCTTTAACTTCAAAAACATATGAAAAAATTAAACCTGCAATCATACTAAGAAGAACTGTAATAATGAAATAAAGTCGAGGAAATATAAAACTAATGAGCCCGCTTATTAAAAGTACAAATGCACCCATGATAAAAAAATGAATAGTAAACACCATTAATAACATTTTAATTTCCTCCTTTCCCATATTACATAGATATATTCAACACATTTTTAAATTATCCTTTAGCACCGATGGTACGTTTGTCTATGAAAAGATTTATACACCTATTCCTAAATTATCCGTACATAATTAAAAATGTGTAATAACCTTTTTTAAATTAAAACTCAATATTTCCTCCAATCCCTTACTTATCTGTGTTATCGATAATGGATTATTTACTAAAGATTTATATTCGCAGAATATCCGCTTAAATCCTCCCAAGAGTAGATAGGTCATCTGCCACTAAACTGCCCCGTTCGTATTATAAGGTTAACCAGATAAGAAAATATTTCTGGTTGACCTTATTTTTTTTGGTCTTATTATATCAGTAGCCAGGGTAGAACGTAACTGCCCGTGGGGCTTAGACCCCGTGAACTAAACCGTTCGCCCCCTACTTGTAGAAACATGATTGAGGCTGGTTGGGACTTAGATCTCGTATAACAAGCGAAGCTGTGACACTGCATAGAGGAATTAGGGGTACTGGTAAATTACTAGTTTAGGAGGAGATTTAGAATGAATCCAGTCGTTGGTCTGGATGTATCAAAAGGAGAAAGTCAGGTACAAGCGTTTTTGGATTAAGGGAAACCATATCGTAAGAGCTTTAAAATACCTCATACTAATGAGGGTCTAAGTTTATTAGAAGAATTTCTTGAGGAAATTCAGTCTGAATCAGGAAAGAAACCATCGGTTATATTAGAATCAACTGGGCATTATCAAACTTCTGTCGTTCAGTATTTAGAGGAACGTGGATATTTATTAATAATTATTAATCCTCTTATTTCCTACAAGGCAAGAGCATCCAGTCTTCGAAAGGTAAAAACAGACGCAATTGATCATATCTTCTATGTGAATTGTTTTATAAAGAGGATTTCGAGCCATACAAAAAACGTGGAGTCCAGTTGTTAAACCTACGGAATCTTACAAGACAACATGAGAATATTACTGGTGTCATGATTCAAACAAAACTTCAATTTCAAGCCGTCCTTGAACAAGTGTTTCCTGAATATGCAGGGGTTTTTGGGGATCTATATTCGGTAGTATCACTATTAACTCTTTCAGAGTTTTCATCATCTGAAGATATATTAAATACGGATGAAGAAAAAATAGCGGACAAGATACTAGAGTTTTGTAAGAGTCGTTCTATCAGGTGGGCAAAAGAAAAAGCCAAGGATCTAAAATCAGCGGCTTTACGTAATCCGTTCGAAAAGACTATATACCAGAGTCATATATTGAGCCTTAGAATTTATATAAATATACTACTTCAGTACAAAGAGCATCTATCGAAGTTAGAGTCAGAGATAGATACTCTCGCTAAAGAAGTTGAGGAATATAATATCATCAAATCTATCCCTGGAATTGGAGAAAAGATCGCTGCAACGATTATTTCTGAGATTGGGGAGATAGATCGATTTAATGACCCTAAAAAGCTCGTTGCTTTCGCAGGAGTTGATCCTAGTGTATTTGAATCAGGCAAATTTTTCGCCACCAAAAATCGAATCACTAAAAGAGGATCAAGTAGGCTTAGACATGCACTCTATATGGCTGTTCGTTGTGCGATTCGTGATTGTCGTAAAAAGAAAACAACTGATGAAATAATCCCTCGTAATAAAAGAATGCGAGAGTATTACGACAAGAAACGTGGAGAAGGCAAGCCCTTCAAAGTAGCTGTGATAGCATGTGTTAATAAGCTCTTACATTGGATTTTCGCCCTTTTAAAGAATAAAACTACTTTCCAAGATATATCTTAATGCCTAAATTTAACTAAATATCACAATACCTTCCAGAATCATAATAACGGTAGGTTATTTGGCATGCTTATTTTTAGTATATCATGTGAGTTTTAATTTTTTTATTGAAAAATATTGACATACTATTAGCTGGTTTAGAGTTCCATAACAACAATTACAAAAAATTGTATAAATATAAGTAACTATACAATTTCTGTTGCTACCAACTTCACTTCAGAAGTAGCATACTTGCAAGAAAATTAGAATATAAAAATGCCCAAGTAAACAAGTCATCCTAAATGGCTTGTTCACTTGAGCATTAAGAAACTCTTTTTTTAACATTGCTATTTCCATTAATTACAATAAAACTCATCTTTAAGAATACTCATCCTCGACCGATCAACATACACTCCGTTTCTTAGTCGATCTTGGCGTAATATACCTTCTTCTACAAAACCCATTCGCTTATAAGACCGAATCGCCTTTTCATTATCTACATCGACTCTAAGCCAAATTTTGTTAAGGCTACGTTCACGGAAACCCCAAGTTAGCATCTCACGCATGGCAGATAATCCATAGCCCTTGCCCCAGAAGTTTTTATCCCCAATGGTGACCCCTAATTCTGCATGCTTGTTCACTTTATCAATGTTCTTCAAATCCACCCAACCAATATGTACACTGTTCTCCGTTTCAATTGCTTTCTGTTCATAACCATTGGTTTTATCTATGCACATTTTAATCCAAATGCGAGTTTCTTCTCTACTAAAAGGTGGATATTTCTCAGGCATATTTAGGTATTTGGTTACTTCATGATCTAAACACCATTGATAGCGGTCCTCGACATCGTCAAGGGTTAATTCTCTTAAGGAGACCTTTGGTAATCCCATTACTTTCATTCCCCTGCCCCCTTATTGATTAAGTTTTGCAACCAATCTATCTTTTAAAGAGCAACTTAATTTTCATTTATCCTTCGTATGCTTTTTTTAGCTCTGCAAGATCAAATTTTTTCATTTTCAGAAAGGCTTTTGTGATCCGCGCAAGTTGCTCAGGTGTGCTCTTGCTCATCATCTCGTTCATATCACTAGGTACAATTTGCCAGGATAACCCATACTGATCTTTTAACCAACCACACTGCTCAGATTCGGGTACTGCAGAGAGCTTGTCCCAGTAGTGATCAATCTCTTCTTGGTTATCGCAGTAAACGATGAATGAGATGGCCTCGTTAAACTTAAAGTTATGTTGGTGTGCACTATCCATTGCTGCAAACCAATGATTTTCTAAGCTGAAATCAGTGAACATGATGGTACCTTCTTTGTCAGGTTCCATGCCTTTTGGATAGCGAGTGAGCTGTCCCTGTTTTGCGTTTTTAAACACGGATAAATAGAATTGGATGGCTTCTTCAGCCTTGCCGCAGTTATCTCCGACAAATAAAAGTGACGGTACAATGGCTGGCCTCTCCTCACCTTCGGGATTACTAAGGATTAACTGCCAGGACAAACCATATTTATCCTGAATCCAACCAAACTTTTCACTAAAAGGATACTGACCAAGTGGCATTAATGCTGTGCCACCTTCGGACAATTTGTTCCAAACCTCATCTAATTTATCACTTGCGTCTTTTTCTCGCGATGGATCAAAATTAACGATGAATGACACGGACGGATTGATTTTAAAAAATGGTCCCGCACTGATTGCCATGAATTTCTGTCCCCATAACTCAAATGATACAATATCGGAATCACCTGAAGGTGTGTTGCGGATTGTTGTTACATTTGTAACCTTGGAGTCTGGGAATATGGAAGTATAAAACTCAGCCGCTTCTTTCGCTTCCCTTTCATACCATAAATGCGGAACAATTGTTTGACTTTTTGACAAAGTGATTCCTCCTAAGTTTTTGGAATGTACAATATTACCCAAATTACAGCATATTTCCCCCAAAAAAGCTAACAGAACATATTCGGGGATGAAAAGGTATTGGTGTTCAAATGTCTGGTATTTAAAAATATCATTTTAGGAATACTTCAGGAAAAGATCACCGATCACTATTCTTCTACTCTACTTAAGACTTACTCAACCTTCTTAACAGGGACATAAATATCCATCTGCTTGTATTCATTTCCCCAGCATCTTTCATCGTACCACTCGATTTCGGCTCCCCCACTATGCTCATACCCTGAGGTTGGAAGCCATGTTTGAAAAACATTCCCCCATGTTTCTTGGATGCTTTGCGTAAAGGTTTCATTCGTTGCATTCGGTGTGGTAAAAACGGCATATTGGCTAGCTGGGAATGTTTTATAAATCATTCCTTCTGGAACCTGGTCTGTTGGTTCCACTTCCATGCCAATCAAATAGGTAAAGCTGCCATCATGAAAATCGGTACAAATACCTAATTCAACATTTGGTGAGATTGGGTTGGGAATATTGTTTCGAAGATTATTTTCCAAATATTCTTGCCAAAATTTTGGAATATCTGAACTGTTCTGCCCGTTAAGAGTGGTGGTTTCAATACCATACCCTAGGACGTGAAAAACGGGTTTTTCGATTATTTTCGGTTTCATGAAACTCCTCCTATTAGCATGTTCTCTACTCTATTAACTATTATACAAGTACCGAAGATTTCCTGCTTTTCATGAGAAAAAGGTTGGGGAATGGTTGGGGAGCGGACATAGATTCCGTTATATCTTAAAAATGGTCGTTTTATAGACTATTGAAGACACTGAATCCGTTATTCACTAGATTCAACGCGAAATGAACCCATTTTTTATCAAATAACGGAATGTGTGTCCTCCATCCCTTAAAAACGTTGACTTTATCCGCAGATAGCGGAACCTATGTCCGGTTGTCTGGTTGGAAAAATAAAAATATACTAGCCTTGCAAAACGGCCATATCCTTCCTCCGGTAAATGGATAGCACGATTCCGATCAAAACGGCATTTAGGACAGTTGGCATTAATCCGTAGCTCATAAAAGGTAGTGAAACGGCAATGATAGGCACCAATCCTATCGACATCGCTACGTTGGTCGCTAATTGACCTACATAAAGGCCAACAACGCCAATAAGCAACAGCTTGCCAAAGGTATCTTTTATTTTTAACGCAACGAACATCATTCTTACTGCAAGTAAGCTAAGAATAACCACTAGAGCTGCGGCTAGGAGCCAACCGTAATAATACGTAAAGGTAACAAATACATAATCCGTATGAGCCTCAGGCAAGAATTTGGCTTCTCCTTCAAATCCAAACCAGCCTGCATTGGCCAAAAACTCTTTCAAACGTATATAAATGTTTCCAGACGTCATGGCATGATCTTCTGGAGACAAAAAGCCAAGCAATCTTAACTTCTGGTATTCTTTTAAGTAATTCCAAGAAATCACGCCAAAAAGGATACCCAATCCTATAGCAGAACTTAATAAGATGGTGGCTGTTTTTTTACCAAATTTACTCCAAAAAAGCATTGCAAACACCATAATCGTATAAATATAGACGTTTGGCAAACTTGGTATCGACAGAAACAAATAGATGGGAATTAGAAACAGTCCAATAAACGACCAAACCTTCAATCGGGTCTGATTGAAAAAACTGGCCCAGGCGAGTAAGAATAAGGGAATTGCCATCAGGCTTTCAATCGTTAAGGGCCCTATTTCAATCCGGGGAACGCCACCGATTATTCGGTTAGATATGAACTTTATCGCTAACAGCAGCAGGATACCTAATCCATAGAAAAGCCACCCTTTCGTTTGCGACCTGCGATAATCAAAGAACATGATACCAACAGCCAATAAAGCACCGAGAAGTACGATAATAACCTTATTTTTTAGAAAAATAGTGGTTGCCATATACCCGTTTTGTCCCAGGGCCAACAGGGGCAGGAAACCTAACAGTAAGATTACACCTAACAAAATGAGCGTCCACCAATCCATTTTCGGGCGATGGAGCTTATTCATTTCGATTCCAAGTTTTGTAGGACTTCCCATACTCTCAATCGCTTTAGCCTCTGCCTCGGATTCCGTCAACCCTCTGTCTATCCAACTTTGTTTCGATTGCTTAATATGATAGGTCAATTCGTCCACGACAAACTGCTTTGCTTCCTTTGATTTGATTTGTTCGGTGACTTCTCTCAGGAATATCTGCTTGCGATTCTTTTCCACTTACTTGCCACCACCCTCAAACAAAGCCCTAAACGCTAGCCGTTTTTCCGGTTGTTTACTTTCAGATTTCTTTAATAATTTTCTCCCTTTATCATTGAGCTCATAGTATTTGCCACCGGATTCATCCCAACTTGAACGTAAGTAATCAGATTGCTCCAATCGATGTAATAAGGTATATAACGTCCCTTCCTGATCTTGAAACGATTTAATCCCTCTTGCCATCAGTAGCGAGCTTAATTCATAACCCGTTTTCGCTTGAACAAGTAGCTGCAAAACGGCCAACTGGATATCCGATTCCGATTCATTTTGTTTGGCTCTTTCCAATATCTTCTTTTTATGCTGATCTGTAAAGGTAAGCTCACTAAATGTGCGTTGATCCATGACTTTCTTTAGGTTTTTTAATCGGTCCTCCATCACATACCCTCCAATCTTTCTTTCAGAAGTTCTTTCGCGCGTCGGAGTCTCGTTTTAACAGTATTGTCATTCGTATCTGTCAATACCGCAATTTCTTTAATCGACAGTTCTTCATAGTAATATAAATAAATCACTTCCCGATATTGGATAGGTAGCATCATAATTGCCGAAATCAGTTGATCATCCTCTTCTTTTTGAACGACTTTATTTTCGATATGATCCTTGTTTGTACCTTTATATGCCATCCCTTCCTCACCAGGAGTGACGACATTCCTTTGATACCAACTTCTTAGAAAATCCTTGCAATGGTTAATGGCAATCCGCCACAACCACGTTCTCCATTTGGACTTCCCATTAAACGTATCAAGGGACTTGTAGCACTTCACAAATATATCTTGGGTCAAATCTTCCGCGATCGTTTTATCTTTCACATAAGAATAAACAAGCTTTAAAATATCTTGTCCATATACATTCATTAGTTCATCTAAAAGGACTTCTTTATCATCGGCTTCTATTGCTGCAGCAATAATATCTTCCATAGCCGTCCCTCCTTTCAATAGTTATAGACGAAACACCCTTAGGGGAGGTTTGATTATTTTAAAAAAACTTTGTTGGTTTTATTTTATCATTTATTAAATGGCTGTCCTAATCGTTGTTTTGTTCGGACTTGATTACGGTTTTTGGAGTATTTTATGTCTGAACTCATGCCAGGTTCGGACTCGTTTTCAATTTTTGGGGCTACTCCTGTCCGAACTCATCCCCAGTTCGGACTCGATTTTAGATTTTTAAGCCTTTCCTGTCCGAACTCATCCCCAATTCGGACTCGGTTTCAGATTTTTGAGCCTTTCCTGTCCGAACTCATCCTCGGTTCGGACTCGATTTCAATTTTTGGGGCTACTCCTGTCCGAACTCATCCCCAGTTCGGACTCGATTTTAGATTTTTGAGCATTTCCTGTCCGAACTCATTCCCAGTTCGGACTCGTTTTCAGATTTTTGAGCCTTCCCTGTCCGAACTCATTCCCGGTTCGGACTCGATTTCTGTTTTTTGAGCCTTTCCTGTCCGAACTCATTCCCAGTTCGGACTCGATTTCAGTTTTTTGGGCTACTCCTGTCCGAACTCGTCTCCAGTTCGGACTCGATTACAAATATTAGAGCTAGTCCTGTCTGAACTCACACCCATTTTTCCTTTTGTCTCAAATCTTTTATCAAGAATGAAAAAACATGACCCATCCCATATCGGATAGGTCATGCTCATTGTAATCCGTATTCAACTTTGAACAGTGGACGGCTTTTTAAACACTTCCATTTTCCCCCAACTGTTAACAACCTGTTCCATCACACTAACTCCAGCTGTTAGCCTCAGGTCTCTTTTACCGTCATTTGGGCAGCCTTTCGTGCCCTTAAAAATTTAACTAGATTCAAGACGATGACTTTAGCGACAGCATAGGTTGGAACAGCTAAAATCATGCCTAAGACACCTGCTAGGTTGCCGGCAACTAGTAATATAATAATGATTGTGGCCGGATGGGTATCCAAGGATTTGCCTAAAATCATTGGTGACAGGAAGTTTCCTTCGATTTGCTGAGCAACAAGGATGACAACAATGACCAAAATACCTTTCATGGGTGATTCAAAAAAGCCGACGAGCAAGGCAGGTGCTCCACCGATGATGGGTCCAACATAGGGAATGATATTGGTAAAAGCGATAATAAGCGCTAAGGTTAACGCATATTTTAAATCGATAATCAAAAAGCCGATAAAGGCTAAAGTTCCTACCGCGAGGGCAACCATGACTTGACCTTGAATATAAGCAGAAAGAGTTTCTCCTGTTTCTTTTAAAATTCTCAAGCCTTCATCTCGATAGCCAGTCGGAATAAAATTGGCCACAGCTCGCGGAAATTTATGACCATCCTTAAACAGATAAAATAACAGCAACGGTACAGTAACAAGAATAATGGCGATATTGGTGATCATGCCAAAAATCCCCATGATTCCATTTGTTAGCTTGTTGGGCAAGGTATTAGCATAGCCGATTAACCGCTGTTGCACAGATTGAATAATTTCTGTTTGCTCATCCCGAAATGCCTTAAACTCAGAGGATTTAACGACATTATGAAAAATATCAGTCGCCTCGCGGGCAATAACTGGCAAATTATTAGCCAAATCGCTAGCTTGTTTTGACACGGCTGGAACTAAACTGACGACAGCCAAGGTAATAAGCCCAGCAAAACCAATATAAATAATCAGAATCGCGACAATCCTAGGTATTTTTTTCCTAGCAAGAAAATTCACTAATGGATTCAATAAAAAAAACAGAAATCCCGTAATGAGGAGCGGAAAGAACACCGTTGAAAAGAAGACTCCTACAGGTGCAAACATAAACGAGATTTTAGTTGAAACATAAATAATCGTTACGATAAGCAAAATTTGGATGAGCCAGAATTGGGTTTTAGATTTTGACACGATATGTACCTCTTCGTTTCATATTGATAGATAACCATCCAAATTGTAGACATTTTTGATTGTCCATATACTTTCCCCCATTTGTTTATTTTTCCTACCATAAGTACGAATAAGTTTAATAGAAGTTCCAATTTTATTGATAAAAATCACATTGGAGTTAGACGAGCTTCAGTTTTGATTTCATATACAGTAATTCTCATTTAGTATACATTTTTTGTTCGTATGAGTAAAATGACTAATATGCATAAAATAGAGAGGTCTATATTTCAAAAGCTAGCAATATAGCTTCATTGGAAAAGAGGGATTACTGCAAGTATGAAGTATCTGATCATTATAGGGCAAATTTGCCTTTTGTATCTTTTTTTCTTCATTGGAACTGTCATTCACAATTTTTTCCATACGATCATACCTGGTAGTATTAATGGACTTATTCTCCTATTCATTTGTTTATGCTTAAAAATCATCCCCGTTAAGTTTATTGAGCATGGCGCAGGTTTTATGTTAAGTATGTTAACGTTCTTTTTTATACCTGCGACTGTAGGTATTATGAACTACCCTTCTTTGCTCTCATTGAAAGGTTTATTGTTCTTTTTAGTTGTATTATTAAGCACGGTCATTTCTATTGCTATAGCAGGAACGGTTAGTCAATACTTTGAGAAAGAGAAATCATTTAGGAAAGGATGAAAATGAGTGCAGCAACTTCTATTCGCAGTAGGTATGATTTTACTAACCATTGTCGCTTATTTTGCGGCGATTCGTTTGTTCAAGCGGTATTCGTACTCCTTTTTCATTCCTATTTTAACAGCGACCATTCTGATGATCATCGTCCTTGTATGGCTAGAAATTCCTTATCAAACCTATATGATTGGTGGCCAATGGATTGATTCTCTATTAGGACCGGCAGTTGTGGCATTTGCTTATCCATTGTACAACCAACGACATTTTTTATTAAATCATCTGTTCCCTATTTTAGGAGGCGTATTGGTTGGTGCCATATCTGGAATGGTAAGTGTCGGTTTATTGGCGAAGTTGTTTGGATTTAGCCATTCAATAACGCTTTCCATTATCCCTAAGTCACTTACGACGCCTGTTGCGATAGAAGTGACGAGAGGAATAGGCGGAAATGTTTCGATGGCAGTCATTGGCGTCATGATAGCTGGTATTTTCGGTGCAATCGTAGCTCCCTTGATTTTTAAATACGCGCGAATTCAAAGTTCGATAGGCAGAGGTATTGCCCTTGGCAGCGCCTCCCATGCCTTAGGAACCGCAAAGGCTGCTGAATATAATGAACTTACGTTTTCAATGAGTTCGGTTTCCATGACATTATCTGCCATTATTGGCTCCTTATTAGGTCCCATCATTGTATGGCTACTTGGAATTTGAAGAACGAATCGAAAGAGCATCCATTTTGTATGATGGATGCTCTTTTAGTTGTTATCCTCCTAATTTGAAGAGGCCATTACCTTACTAAAGTGGGATTAGAAAATCTTAATAGAACGGTGCGTATGGCATTGGAGCGTACGGGTATGGCATTGGATACGGCATTGGATAATAAGGGTATCGACCGAATCCTGGACCCGGAGCCAGTAATGCACCTGTCGCAAGGCCACCTAAAAAGCCAAGTCCAAGTCCTAAAAACGGAAAAAACCGATAATCATTTGGATCTATTTCATGATGACCGATATTCCGGTACGCTGGCATATAATAATTATACAAAGTATTTCCTCCTCTATTTTTATAAGATACTACATCTTATGATGATCATGCCTAATTTGATTGGGGAAACGCCCTGATACCAACCAATAAGAAAAATACCACCATTCATTCACATAATAATCCTTTAACGCATTAACGCATGTGGGGACTGTCCCCACATGCGTTAATGCGTTAAAGTGTTAGAGGTATAGGCCGACGATGGTGCCGGTTAGGACGGATCCCATTGTGGCGACTAGGAGGACTTTGAGGCCGACTTTTGCCAGTTGGCTGGCCTTTTCGTTGTTAATAGCTTGTACCGTTCCTAGGATGATTCCGATGGAAGAGAAATTCGCAAATGAAACTAGGAATGTGGATAGGATTCCGACGGTTTTCGGTGAAAAATCCCCCATCACTTTCATTAAATCGAGCATCGCAACAAATTCGTTAGCAGCCACTTTCGTTCCCATAATGGAGCCAGCTCTCACCATTTCGGTATGCGGAATCCCCATAATAAAGGCGATCGGCGCAAAGATATACCCAATTAATTCTTGGAAGGTCATCCCGACTAAACTAGTTAAGATAAAGTTTATCATCGCCAATAACCCAATATAGGTAATCAACATCGCCCCAACAATTAATGCCGTTTTCCCACCGATAATGACACCGTTTCCAATCGCTTCGAACAAAGATTTTTCAGGAATCATTTCCTTGATATCGATGTCCTCATCTTCCTCCTTTGTTACTGGACAAACAATCGAAGAAAGAATTAACCCGGAAAATACGTTAATCGGTAAGGCCACCAAAACATACTCAGCCGGAATCATTTGCATATAGGCCCCTAAGATCGAGCAGGACACTGCCACAAGTGAAGACGTTACGACAATGAACAATCGATTAGGAGAAAGTTTATGTAACTGTGATTTTACCGAAAGGATAGCGGTAGTATCACCGAAAACCATCGAGTTGACGGCAACAAACGATTCCACTTTAGGAAGTCCAGTAATTCGAGCAACCGTCCCACCAATATATTTAATCGCCAGTGGCAAGATCCTCAAATAGGTTAAAATGGACAGTAGTGCTGAAACAAATATAATCATCATCAATACATCTATGAAGAAATACCCCTTCGTTGACAAATCCCCAAACACAAAGGATATTCCTTCCTTACCGAAGGAAAGAATTTTATCAAACAGATTTACAATCTTATGAAGAACGGTTTTACCGATCTTGGTATTGAGCATAAACCACGCAATCAATAGCTGAAATGCAAGCATGATCGCAGCTGCACGATAATTGATATGAGACTTATCGTTTGACATCAACCAGGCGATACATAAGAGCAAAATGATCCCGATTATTCCAACTAATATCGTCATCTGATGAAACCCCCAAACAATTGAAAAGATTTCCAAACCTTTTGTTCATATAGGTGCCAATGAGGATTAACCTTACCATTGTTTCTATGAAAAATGATTTGCCTCTCTATGTTGCCCATTTTCTATAGACTATTATTAGTGATTTTAATAACTTTCCTATGACCATTTACCCAGAAAGATTCTGCCTACGTCTTGCTCGTTTATCTTTATATCGCTGGAAAAACCAGATCGACATGGCAAGCAAAAATCCACTAGCGAAATACCCACTAATCACATCACTTGGATAGTGTACGCCCAAATAAATTCGGCTGATGCCAATCATCAAGATCATGGTGATATTAAAAATTAACAATAAAATACGTCCGCCTTTTTTCGAAATATGGCGCCAAAGTAAAAACGTAAGAATCCCATAAACGGTACAGGCATTCATTGCATGTCCGCTGGGAAAACTGTATCCGCCAATCTCAATTAACCTATGGAAATCAGGACGGGCCCGATGAAAAATACTTTTAAGAATGGAATTTATGATCGGTGAACCAACAATCAGTGCAATAAATAAAATCAGTTCCGCCCGATGTTTCAACACGACATAGAGAAATATTAAGATAAGAATCGAGAGAATCACGGTAACTTGGGCTGATCCGATAAAAGTAAAAAATTCCATCATTGGAGTCAAAACAGGTGACTCAAACCCCTGGACAAACCCAATAATCGAACTGTCAAAACGAACGATTTTGTGAGCGCTGATTAAGAAAGCCATATAACTAAAGGCTACCAGCGAAATCAAACTAATGATAAATGCTTGGGCTAGCTGACCTTTTAAATTGATGGGAATTCCCTCCTGACTGTCTTCAACTGAATATCAAGCGGCTAACTTTTATCATTCCCCATCTTTCTTTCTAAAAATTAATAAAGCCGAAAATACCCAAGTTTCAAATGGAAACTTGGGTATTTTCGGCTTTATGGTGATTACTAAACGATTAAAGGAACAGGGTTAATCAAATATCCTTTTAAAACTTTATTTATTTGCGTTTGCCACCCATTGGACCCATACCATACGGATAACCAGTAGGAACTTGCCCTGGTACTCCCCCGTAAGTAGGATATCCGCCCATCATTTGTGGATTGGCTGTGTAAGGGTAACCTCCTGCCATCTGAGGATAGCCCATATACGGATAGCCTCCCATCGTTTGTGGGTAGCCTCCTACCATTGTCCCAGGATAACCGCCCATCATTTGCGGATAGCCCATTTGACCGCCACAACAGTGTCTTTTACTCAATTCAATCGCCTCCTTTATTTCTCTTGATAGTGTATGTCTACCTATTGGGATAAGCATAGATATCTACCTAGTTTTCGATAAAAAATTTAAAGGAAATATTTGATACCTTACACGTCTGCATGTTATTCGGACATAGAATCCGCTATTACATTAAAATTCACGCCTTTTGTGGCTTTTCCGGACATAGAATCCGTTAATCGGTGATTTTTCACTTAAAATGAGTGATATTTTTACAAATAGAGGAACCTAAGTCCGCAACCCCCTTAAAATGCTCGCATTTAGGAAAATTACGGAACACTTGTCCGCTTAAGATTTTCACCCGCATCTAGTTAACATAATAATATTATTTAGCACTACATACTAGATATTTCAACTTATATAAAAAACTGTATCCAAGATGACTTTTTTCACCATCCTAAATACAGTTTTAAGAAAAGGAATCCGCTGTAACGGACACCTCTGCTACATTTGTTCTAATCTTTCTAAAATAGTTCTTTTTCGATATAACATGATCCCGGTTTCGGAAAGGTCATTGATCATGGCTCGGTTGGTAAATGCACCGAAGAGGATGCCAGCAATTGGTACCATTTGAAACAGCTTTTTCCAACCAAACTGGTCTCTGTAGGTATAAACAACCTCTCTCCAACCTTGCAGCTGCGACATCATTTCTGTTGATTTATTATCTCTCTGATAATAACTTGAAAGCTCATTCAATATCGCCTGTTTACCTACGATATCCGCCGATGAAAATTGCAAGCATTTAATAATAAAAATTCTTTCATTTTTATCATTCAGATCATAACCGTGAATGATGGCAATTTCCTGAAGCGTTTTTAAAGAAATCGCTAAAAGCGCTGGAATATCAATTGCAAGAGTAAAAATCCCGCCAATTCATGTGCTTGCGCCTTGTATCGTCGCTAATTTCTTTCTCTGTTCCATGACATCCAAGCTAATTTTATTTAAACTAGATAGAGGAATTTCCTTCATATCTGAAACTTGGTGAATTGGCGTTTTCGTCTCTTTTTGAATCATTTCAAATAGATAGTTTTCATTGATCAAATATTTGCCGCCATTTTGGATATACACACCTATTTCTTCTAACAAGGCACCTACTTTGATATGAATAAATTTAGGGGTAATTTTATCTAATAATTTAAACGGCAATCGACCAATCCGATCCCATATCCATAAGTCACCTTGACTCTTTTCCCATTTTTCAATGCTCGCAAGTTCGTTCAATAATTCGTCTCTTGATTCCATTTACTTTGATCACCTACAAAAATAGTTACTAGATACCTTTTTTTACGAAAAATATCTAAAAAAGTTTCATTAGGTTCCCCCAACTTCTCCCTCCTATGTGATTAATACTAATTTTTTTTAAACGCTTCCAATGAAGATAGTGATTCCCTTGTAAAGTTATATGATTGATGAAAGACATTTGGTTGGTAACTTCGACCCCAAATCGCCTTCATAAATATTATGCTAAATAAAAAAAGAGCCTGAACGATTCAAGCTCTCTGAATGCTGAAACTGCGATTAATTTTAGAAATTGTAAACCACATAGACAGAAACATCAATATTCCCAAAATGTCAGAAACAATAATACCTCTACCGATAAATAAATGTTCATAATGAAATAGTGGTGTATTGTAAATGGCAATAAAAAATGAGATTAGACCAAAAATAAGACTAAGTTTGTTTTTTGTCATTCTAAAGAAGAAATACAAAAGAGTAGCGTAAGCCCAAAATTGCGAATCATACCAAGCGTGTGATAGTCTAATCCCTGCCTTTGTGTGGAAATAAGTGAGCACTAAAACGACTAAAATAAGAAAGGCAATTACGGGTGCAAGTTGGACCAACTTTAAAACACGTATAAAATGGTTATTTATTTTATACGTCTTTTCATCAGACTTGAGCAAATGATTTGTAAATTGTTTATTAAAATAAATAAGCACTAAACTACATGCAAATATCAAAATCTGCATTATTTCACCATCCCTATTTTTTAAACATTAACTACAAATAAATTAACACAAAATAGGAAAAATTGGTATTAATATAATAATTTTTCCTCCTTTTCAAATTAGATCACCACATTTTTGAGTATCCTTACGTTTATTTTATAGGATGATCCTACACGATACCTTTATCAAAAGTAGCTACGTCATAGAACGATTCTTGAATGTGTTCATGAATATTTTGTTTGGATCCTTTCCCTTAATTCATCAAGGACTTTTTCCCAATACTCCTTCATTTCTGCTCTAACAATATCATTGGATAGATTCTCTTGATGAAAGCTTATCGTTGTTTTTTCGCTGTCTTTCGCTATTATACGAACTTGGACAGTAGAAGCTCTTTGCCAATTTTCTTTTTGCCATGTTGGCCGAAGCTGTTCTATTGGTTTAACAATCCGAATTTCCCCTGTCCCTGTTTTTGTCATGTATGTCTGACCAGGTTGAAGGATAATGCCTGTAATTTCCCCCAACCATAAACTCAATCCTATTTCCGAAGTAATCAGTTCCCAAGCATTCTCCTGTGATATCGGGAAAGTCCTTCTAACACCTACTTGAAATCCAACGGTTTTTGTTTGGCCAATCATTCTAGGCTTGTTCATTTCTTTCATCTTTTCACCACTATTCACGATATTTGTTTGTTTTTTATCTTTCGATTTACCTTTTAATAATTCCTTTTTAGTTCTAAAAATTGGGTCCGTGAAGACAGTTGAAAGGTATTGTAAGCACTTTCAATGAACTAATTAGCGAATAATATAGTCGGATTTGTCGTTGAGGGTGCTCTCAATGTCAAAAATGACTTAAAATTTTGCTAGAATTGGCGTTGACGGACGCTCTCAACGACAAAGTGACTTGAAATTTTACTAGAATTGGCGTTGACGGACGCCCTCAACGACAAATTGACCTAGAATTTTGCTAGAATTGGCGTTGACGAACGCTCTCAACGACAAAGTGACTTGAAATTTTGCTAGAATTGGCGTTGACGGACGCCCTCAACGACAAATTGACTTGAAATTTTACTAGAATTGGCGTTGACGGACGCTCTCAACGACAAAGTGACTTGAAATTTTACTAGAATTGGCGTTGACGGACGCCCTCAACGACAAATTGACCTAGAATTTTGCTAGAATTGGCGTTGACGAACGCTCTCAACGACAAAGTGACTTGAAATTTTGCTAGAATTGGCGTTGACGGACGCTCTCAACGACAAATTGACCTAGAATTTTGCTAGAATTGGCGTTGACGAACGCTCTCAACGACAAAGTGACTTAAGATTTTACTAGTATTGGCGTTGACGGACGCTCTCAACGACAAAATGACTTAAGATTTTGCTAGAATTGGCGTTGACGGACGCCCTCAACGACAAAGTGACACAATCTTCTGTTAAAATATCCCTCTTCTACGTATGTTATCATTAATATCTAAATCCAATTGGAAGAAACTTATAAATTTTTTACAATTTAGCTATAATTTTTTAATAGAAATGGAGGCTGGACTATGATTCGTTTCTTCATGTTGGTTGTGTTTTTATTATTTATAGGTGTTTCGTGGCCCTTCATCGAAAACCAGTGGAGTGACACTGATTTTATCAAGATTATGAAAACGATTGAAACGGAATTAAACGATTTGAGTAATAATCCCGACGTTCAAACTACACTTGATGAACTCCAGGGTGTATTCAAAAAATTTAATTCCGAAGATCATTCGTTTGAGAAAGCGGAAGAAAAGAAAATAGAGCTAAAAGCTCCAACCCGACAATTCTTTTCTATCTATAACATTGAATTGGGGATGACAAAGGATGCGATTGAGAAGCAGTTAGGTCAAGCCCAACGGACATCGTTAAATGAGTATGGAACAGAATGGTATGCTTATCATGATGATTATCAAGGTTTTGTAATGGTGATGTATGATGAAAAAAAGCAGGCAGGCGGACTTTATACGAACCAGAACCTTATATCATCTGCCAGTGGAATTAAGTTGGGCAGTTCGAAGACTCTAGTCCATTCGAAACTTGGAGAGCCGATGACAAACATTCGCAAGGGGTTCATTCTTTACCAGCTTCAAGAAGATCGAGATTATGACCTATTTGAATCCGATGGCAGCTATGTGACCATTTTTTATGACAAGCATCAAAATAATACGGTAAAGGCGATGCAATTAATTAGTAAGGATTTAGAGACACGGAAAAACGAAATGTACACAAAAGCGAACGCGAAGTTAAAAGAAGGATTTGAGTATCAAATGTTTGATTTAACGAATGCCGAGCGAGTGCAGCATCGCTTGCTAATTCTGACATGGGATCAGCATGTGCGAAATACGGCAAGGGAGCATAGCCTTGATATGGCAACAAACAACTACTTTGATCACATCAATCTAGAGGGTGAATCCCCATTTGATCGAATGAAAAAGGATCAAATTTCTTTTCAAATAGCAGGTGAAAATCTTGCCTATGGGCAATTTAGCAGCATTTTTGCTCATGAGGGTTTGATGAATTCATTAGGACATCGGGAAAATATTTTGCAGAAGGAATTCGAGTATTTAGGAATTGGCGTTGCTTTTAATGAGCAAGCACAGCCGTACTTTACGCAAAACTTTTATGCTAAATAGTTAATTTATCTTTTAAAATCAAAAGCTTCAAAAAGGAACGAACGTTCGAAGTGATTTCTTCTAATCTAAGGAAACTTTCTCAAATAAAAGCCAAAAAACAAGTGGTGGATAATGACTTGCTTTTTGGCTTTTCATCCCATTACTTTGTCGTCCCTTCCTTAACAGCTGACTAGACACGTTCAAGCTTTTTAAATGGTTTAGGAGGCAATTCCACACGAATGCTATCACCTGGTTTCACTTCTCCGCTCTGCAAGATAATCCCCATGATTCCTGCTTTTCTAATTAGATTTCCGTCTGAATCTTTATCCAAAACAGCCTTTAAAAGTCCCGGTTTAAAATGATCAATTTGAGCACATGGATTGCGTAAGCCGGTTACTTTAATAATGGCTGATTCCCCTATCCATAATTTCGTGTCAGTAGGCAATCCAAGAAGATTGATTCCAACAGTTGTTATATTTTCACCCAGTTGACCTGGTTTAATAGAAAAACGATCGTCTAACTCTTCGAATAACTCGTTTTGAATTAAATGCACTTGTCTTAAGTTCGGTTGATCTGGATTTTGTGCCACTCTTGATCGATGTTTAACAGTTGAACCAAAGTGTGCATCTCCTTCGACCCCAAAACCCGCCACTAAGTTTATCCTCTCATGATTTACTTTACTGAACATATGAGTCTTGCTTAAACTAACCGCTCTGACTGTTCCTAACAGCCCTTCATGATTAACCATTTCATCCTCACAGCCTTTCTTATTTTGCTCCCTAATTGTTCATATTCGATAAAGGCTAAATGATTCCTTCTTTCTATACTTGGGTCTGTTCCTTCAATATGAAAAAGCATTCCCCATTGGAGGAATGCCAGAATCACTCTACTAAAATTACAAAATCTTTTCAAGGTAGCATCTAAATCAAATAGCGTAGCTTTATAACCACTCAACTAGCTTCACTACCTTTCTAGTTTTAAATAAGTACGCTCGTTTACCAAAAATGCAATTCAACTATAGTAGCCGTGTCTCTAATTACTGTTAGAATGATCTTGCTTAAACCGTCCCATTAAAACGGTATTATAGTAATTCCCATCAGATAACACTTTATCTTTTCTTAAAATACCTTCCACTTCAAAACCATATTTTTTGTATAGCTTTATTGCTTTATCGTTGGTTTCAAGAACATTCAAAGTTATTTTCTTGATGCCATTTAGGTCTGCCCAATGAATAAATTCTTTTAAAAGATTTTGGCCGATACCGTATCCCCAAAATTCTTTTAATACACAAACTCCGAATTCTACTCTATGAGAAGATCTTTTCAATTTGCTCCCTTCACATCTTGAAAATCCAACTATTCTTCCATTTACTTCAGCAACTAAAAATAGGTTACGCATACTTTCTGAATCATCTTTAATAATTCGTTTAAAGCCTAATTCATCGAGGTATGCTTCGCCTTTTTCTCGATCTAAATTTTCTGTTTCACCGTCTATTTGCAATCTTACTTCAGACAAGTTTTTAGCATCCTGTTCAATGGCAGTTCTTATAAAATATCGTAAATTATGAATAGTATATTCTTTTGGTTTGAATTTCATTTTAACTTACTCCTAATATTACTTTATTGAATAATTTATCCGAATATAGTTTGCATCACCAACTAGTTTACATAATTATATTATTGATAACTATTACATGCCAATCTATTCATTTTCGCAATTCTCCGCTTCTATCACTATAAATAATCCATTATAATACTTTTCTACTTTACTAATTTTCAATCTGTTATCTGTTAATAGTTTCAATGTCTCCCTGTTCAAACAGCAGCCGTCGCAGATTTTTTTCCAGAATGGTGTTAATAAATCCTGGAGACCTGAGAGAAAGCGGTGATCCATTTTCACATGTTCGATTAAGAGGATTTTTCCATTCGGCTTGCCAACTCTTTTTATTTCATTGACAGCCTTTTGTCCGTCCTCAATCGTACAAAAAACTAAGGTGGCTACGACACTATCAAATGAATTATTAGCAAACGGAAGCTGTTCTGCAGATGCATTGATCACCGTAATTGGTACATTGACCATGTTTATTTTAGATGAGGAATTTTTAATCATATCAAGACTTGGTTCAATCGCAACAACAGATTCTGCATTTACATATAATGGAAAATTGACACCTGTCCCGGATCCAATTTCTAGTACTTTCCCAGTCGCCTTAGAAAGCAATTTCTTTCGTAGCGACCCAATCTTTCGTTTCTCCAATGGATTCATAAAAAAATCATACCAATTGGCAAATGCACGTCCCATCCGATTACTCCTTAAGCTTTAGTTGGTAATCCCGTACCCAGTTGATTTAACCTTAGCCTTTGCAGTTCGGGAATATATCAAATATCATCCCATAACCATTTAATTTCTACCAGGTTAAAATCCTGAACAATAGTTAATTATTTATAACCCCAAAAGCTAGGATTGATATTGGTCTACTAATGGAAAATGTAATCAACTTAAATGTTTTGTACAGTTATATAAAATACAATCCCATTTTTCTTCTGCATCTGCATAATTTAAAATTGTAAGAGAAGTATTGTCTATATAAGTTGTAGGAAATCTATCAGGTAACAAATGTTGTAATGTAAGACCGATTAAAGCACCGTGGCTCACGACTAAAACTCTTTTCCCCCTATAAAGACTTATTATTTCTTCCATAAATTTAATTCCTCTCATTGCCACATCTTCAAATTTCTCCATTCCTAGGTCTAATTCACGCCAGTTATCCCCCCATATTTCAATCCTTTCGGCTTCAGTTGTTCCTTCCATTTTCCCACAATGTATTTCTCGAATCTTTTCATCCATATGACTAATTCCTAAATCTATTTTACTTCCAATAATTTTTGCTGTTTCAATCGCTCTTGATAAGTCACTTGTAATAAGAATATCCCATTTTTCTTCTTGAGACAGCCTATCTCCAATATCTGATGCTTGTTTTCTACCTAACTTATTTAAAGGAATATCACTTACGCCTTGAGCTTTACCTAAGGTGTTCCATTCAGTTATTCCGTGCCGAATTAGTCCGATTGTCGTCATTTTCAAACCCTTTTCCTTCATTTGTTATCTATTTTTATACTATTGCAGCTTTAGATTAATGATAGAAGCCGTTCATGAAAGTTACCTTAAGCCAATATCATCCATTTCGACTGTAATAGATGAAAACCTAAGCTTCCTTTAATAAGGTGACATTCTATTTCTTTAAAGGCATAAAGGATGACGGACTTAATTCTTCACTTTCAATGACGATAGCAGTTAATCCTGTATCCGTTTTGGTTTCATGCCATTCATCTTTCTCCCAAAAAACAGCGTCTCCTGATTGAACTTTAATGTATTCTTCATTATCACCTCGAACATAACCTTCTCCATTCATAATTAAAAGAAGTTGAGGTACTACCGCTTGATGATAGCCTATAACTCCGTTTTCCTCTAAGTACATGCAACCTATATGAGTTGGCTTTTCAGTTTGGATAATACGGGACATAATAAAATCTGAATTAAATCTTGAAATCTTCTTCCCACTATCTTCACTAAATTTATAGAATTCCATTTTCAACCTCCAAAAACTAAGAATATATTTTCATTCAAGATTGATAAAAAATAATCCTTTATTTTACTGCATTGTCCTGCCTCATTACTGGATCTGAGTAAAAAAGCCGAGATAAACAAGTAATATGAATAAATACCGTATAATCTCTGCTTTCTGTATTGGCATCTTTTGGCACAATCGCTCGTGATTAGTTCAGAATCTAATAAGTAACTCTCGAATAATAAAACCTAATAAAATACCAATAACAAATTGTTTTCCTAATAATAATCGTAGTTGACTATGGCTCAAAGATATTGGCTCGCTATTTTTGGGGATGCGTCGAAATAACTTCATAAACCTTCTCCCTCCATTTTATCTCACTATTTTGCTAACTTTTATTTGCTGTAATCCTTCAAAATTAGAGTTCTGAAACTAACCTAACTCTTTACCGCCTAAGGAATGAAAAAAAGTCCATTCTTATGGAAGAATCACTCTTCATTAGTTTAAATCCAGAGCTTCAGAATCTTTAACAAACGCAAGTGTCTTTTCAAAGAGTTGTGGTTGAATTTCAGAATAAGTAAGATGATTAGGAAGGCTCTCAAACAGTTTTATTTCATCAATTTCTGAAACTGGCAAATGACCAATATCCCTTATCCTCCCAAAATATAACCTTCCAAAAGTTTTAGTATCAGAATCATCCATTGAATAGTCGCAAATTGGAGTTAAATCAACATCTAGACAACCAGTTTCTTCAAACAACTCTCTTCTTGCTGTTAATTCAATCGTTTCTCCATACTCCCTATGACCGCCAGGTGTTTCCCAAGTTTTTCTACCCTTTTGTCTAACATAAACCCACTTCCCTTTATAAAAAGCACTAATTACCGCAAATTCTAACTCTGTTTCATTTACGGAATCTAAATTATAAAATTCAATTTTCATATTTACACCTCAATTTCAAAAAAAGAAATGGCTTTCTTGTGACGCTTAAATCGAATGAAGTTGCATTTTGATTTTTAGACCACTCCAAACAAGCTTTAAGTAACATACTTATAGCGTAGTAGCGAAATGGAGTTGGCAAAACATAATGATTTTCTATAGAAATTAGGGGATGGAATATGAAGCTACCATTTTTAATAGATAAGAAAGTATAAAAAGTGGCTTTTGGATCCAGCTTTAAGCGCCAAAAACAAAGCGACTTCACAAATCGGCCTCCGATAAGTCATCATGGTTCTTAAGCTCACCATGATTCCATTATCTCAGTTGTTTTGCTACAGTCGCTACATTTTTAAAATGGCGCTATGCACTTTTTTTTACTATTTGGTCTAGTAATGTCCCAGCTACTTAAAAATTTTTCGTTAATAACTACGCGAGAAAGTCGAGAACCCGCTTGATCACAAGTTTCGTCGCTTCAACATCGTAAGACGGTAAACTGTTGTCGGTGAAGAGATGTTCCTTGCCTTCGTACAGAAAAAGTTCTGCGTGATTGGCCGACGCCACAAGCTCACGCGCCGCGTCGATGTTGCCGTCTTCAACGAAAAAAGGATCCTCTCTCATGGCGTGAATTTGTACAGGCAAGTTGGCCGGCCACTGAGATTCGAAGAACGAAGTCGGGAGGCAGGCATGAAAAAACAATGCCCCTCTGGCGCCTTCACGAGTTTGAGCGAGCTGCTGTGCTGCCGGGACACCGAGTGAAAAACCAGCATAGACGACATCGCGTGAAAGCTCGCTTGCTGCTCGAACGCCGCGCGCCGTCACTTCTTCAAATCCGATTTCCTTCACAAATGCCATGCCTTCCTCCAGCGAGGAAAACAAGCGGCCGTCAAATAAATCTGGCACGTGCACAGTATGCCCCGCATCTCTCAGTTGATTGGCGATTGCTTCAATCCCCTTCGTTCGGCCTAAAACATGGTGTAACAACAACACTTCTGCCATCTGTTTTTCCTCCAATTTCATGAATTTCATATGTCTAAGTTTCGACAAGAAAGCCTGTTTGACCTGCCAGAACTTTACGATTTAGAAATATCTACCTTACTAAAACCCACTTTAGTACATACTCCTGCTTCCTAAACAAGAGTATGACTTATTAACTAAAGCGATCGTGTCCCACTTTATCAAGTATAAACTGTGTCATCTCTTTCAAGCGGTCACGATAGCTTTCCGTCTCCCATTATTTATTTTTATCTAGTCCTTTTCCTTTGGAATTGTCTTTTATTTCTTTGGATATCAAGTTGTTTTTTCTTTAGTGTTAGCCTGTAGAGTTCATCAAATTGCTTTTGATAGCTTTCGAAACGCTCTTGGCTAATGATATCGTCTTGAATGGCTTGTTGAATGGCACAACCTGGTTCGGTGCGATGACTGCAATTGGAGTATTTACATTTTCCAAATAGACTAGTAACATCATTAAAACTTTCCTCCAAGCTACTGGTATCGCCCCAAAGTTGGACCTCTCTTAATCCCGGTGTATCGATAATCATATAGCCGGATGGATGAATACAAAGCTCAGCAGTTGTGGTTGTATGTTTCCCTTTTCCAGTAGCCTTGCTGACAGATTGCTTTAATTGCTTATCCTCCCCTAAAAGGTAATTAATCATCGTCGATTTCCCCACTCCAGATGAACCTAAGAGAGCAATGGTCGTTCCGGAATAAAGATATGGGTCCAAGCTACTCATATTGATATGTTTCTCGGCACTAATGGTTAGGATAGGGACATGGACCGCAACCTGTTTCACCTGTTCCACTTTTTCTTCTAGACTATTACATAAATCCAATTTATTTAAAATAATGATGGGAACTGCTCCACTGTTATAAGTTAAGGTGATATACCTTTCGATTCTGCGAATGTCAAAATTGGCGTCTAACCCAGTGACAATAAACACAAAATCGATATTGGATGCAATGACTTGCTCCTCTGTTAAGCCACCATCAATGATTCCCTTTTTTAGCTTCCTTCCACCTGAGATGGAGAGCTTACGTGAAAAATAGCTTTTCCTTGGTAGAACTGCCTGTATCGATCCGAATGGATGATTCTCATTATGTTTAAAAACGACCCAATCACCTACCGCTGGATATTCATTTGAAAGGTTTGTCGCGTATCTAAACTTCCCGGTTATTTTGGCTTGCATACATTGTTCGCCATCCGAAATCGTATAGATTTCATTATTTTTTCTGATCACCCTAGCGGCACAAAAGCCCTTCTCAAGATAACTATTAAAATGACTTTCAAAAAAAGAATTCCATCCTAAAGATTTACTATTCATGTTTTTCCTCCAATTATTAATAAAATGGAAGAAAAATTCGAAACCACCTCAGAGTGACAATCCACTAAAAAAGCCACAGAGTTATTCACCCTGTGGCTCAACATTTATGAAATGAAAAAGAATTCCCCGTTTTACAAGTATGGATTCAGTAAGTACTAATGAATTAGTTAACCGGTCGAGTGAGTTGTAAAGAGGATTGCACACAGATAAGTTGGCTAAAATTTTTCTTCATCGTCTAAACTCACTCCCTTCAAAAGTATCTTATCAAATATTAACATAATAGGGTTAAATTTACAACCTTTGAGAATTATAGTCTTAAAGAAGTATCTTAGAATCAATTTATCAATAAATAGAGAGCCTGAAACTAAAGAAAAAATAACAAAAAGCTACCTATGTGGTAGCTTTTTCCGGTTGACAAGAAAAATGATTGGTCTTAAAGTGCCATCGATTTGACTTTTTCATTATTCCTAGATAGCCTTTAAGCCTTAATGGTTTGCTTTTTAATAGGAATATAGATGTCCATTTCTTTGTTCTCTGATCCATGGCATCGCTCGTCATACAATTCAAATTCTACTACTCCGCTATGCTCATAGCCGGATTGTGGAAACCATTCAGTGAAAATATAATTCCAAGTAGACTGAATGGAAGATGTAAAGGAATCGTCATTTGACTTTGGGGTCGTGAATACTGCATATTCCAGTTCAGGGAAACTCTTATACATCATTCCTTCAGGTACCTCGGTGCCTTCGTTTACTTCCTTCCCAATGAGATAAACAAACTCACCTGTTTCAGGGTTAAAATCTGTGCAAATGCCAAATTCCACATTTTCATGAATCGGGTTAGGAATGTTACAACCCAATTTATTGTTTAAGAACTGCTGCCAAAATTCAGGGATATCCCTATTATTCTGACCATCTTCATTTTTTGTTTTGAGTCCATATCCCATAATGTGAAAAGCTGGTTTAATGACTAATTTTGGTTCCATCTTACATCCTCCTGAAAGTTGATTTGTATTTAGGTAGGCTTTACCGTGCAAGGGCCCTGAAATTCGATTAGCCCTTCGATATTGCTGCGGTGAAACGCTGTATAACTTTTTAAAAGCGCGATTGAACGACTCTTGGTATTGAAAACCAACATCGATTGCGATATTAATCACCTTTTCATCACTATAGAATAAACGTTCTGCAGCAATGGTGAGCCTTCTCTTTCTGATATAGTCCATGACAGACTCTCCTACCATTGCCTGGAATACACGATGAAAGTGAAAAGGTGAAAAGCAAGCAATCTCTGCTAATTCCACAAGCGAAATTTGCTCATGAAGATTCTCTTCGATATAATCAAGTGTTCGTTGTACACTAACTGCATAATCCATTTTTGTATCACCTACCTTATATCCACTATACCAAGATACAAACATTTGTTCTTAACATTTTTTGCTATGTTCGATGTTGCCATATTAACCTATTTAAAAATGCTAGGGACTACGTCATCCAAAAAACGATCACCCTTATATTTCGAAGAAAACGACTAGGCATTTCCTCTTTTTTTTCTTATAATTAAGAATAAATAAATTAAGGAGATACTTATGCGTTTTTTTGGAATCGTAATAGCAGGATTCATTATACTAGATTTGTATTTGAACGTTGGTATTGCAAAGTCAAGTCAATTTTTACTACAGGTTTTATTAGTCTTATTGTTTTTTCCATTATTAAAGGGAATTTTAATGCTCACAAAGGTAAAAGAGTTTAAAAAAATCGGAATCAGCTTCCATCCAAAATGGTGGAGGAATATGACCATTGGGTTTTCGATTGGCTTTTCATTTTTGCTGATGAAGTACCTAATTGTTTATCTACTTGGCGGATTTGAAATAACAGGCTTTCAGCCGTTCCCAGAAATGATCATGACACTTTTGATGGTGATGCTCACATTTTTGGTCGGTTCTTTGCTAAATGATATCATCATCCGCGGGTATGTATTTGGGCATTTAAAAGAAAGAATTCCAGTGAAATGGGTGTTTATGATTTCCCTTATCCTATATGCCCTCGACGACTTCTGGAACGAAGGGTTCAGCTTAACGAACACATTATTTTCTATTATCCTTGGACTGTCATTAACCTATGCAATTTATAAGACTGGTTCGATTTGGGCCAATACAGGCATTCATTGGGGGTGGAATGTCTGCTACGGTATCTTTAACGGAACTCTCGGTAGCTCAGATGGTGGAATCATCAGAACAATGTATGAACCACAATCTATGTTTCTAGAAACGATTAGCGACATTGTGCCTTTGTTCATGTTTTTATTTGTCTATTTGATCCGAAACAAATTTGTACGTACAGACGGCTAGAGCTCCCTCTAGCCGTTTTTTCGTTGCTATTGAAGCGAGAGTTGGTACCCATTTTAGAATGAATGGTCTCGGAACTGATACCACTCGTTTATCTTCTTCTAGCAATCATTTCGATTTCAACTTGTGCTCCAAGAGGCAGGGATGATACACCGATCGTTGTCCGTGCAGGATATGGCTCAGAGAATCTTTTAGAATAAACATCATTCATGGCTTTGAAATCATTCATATCCGTTAAAAATACATTCACTTTTTCAACATGATCAGGAGTTAAACCTGCCGCCTCCAATACGTGGAAAAGATTTTTAAAACATTGTTCTGTCTGCTCAGCAATATCACCTTCTACCAGTTTTCCAGTCTGTGAGTCTATTGGGGTTTGCCCAGATAAAAAGACAATATCTCCCGCTTCAACGGCATGTGAATAAGGTCCAACAGCAACTGCTCCAGATGCATTAAAAGCCTTTCTTGACATAAAAAAATTCCTCCTTCTATTCATTCCTATTCATTATTTAACTATCCCCTAAATACCAACTCGGTACAGGATTCGTCATTCTTTCAAATGATACTAGAACCTCTTGTGCTTGGATTAACATAACCTTTACATCCTTTTCACCGAAAGGAATGGCCCAGGGAATGGAAGAAATCATATTGCTACTAATATACAATGCCAAAAGTCGAAAGAACAGCTCAGGTGGTCTTCCGTTAAAATAACCGTTAAGCTGTCCCGTTGCAAATTGCGGACTGGCAGCAGCACTCCAGACGATGCGGTTAAACTCTTCCCATGGATCACCGTAATCATTTCTGTTGAAATCGATAATACTTAGTTCTCCCACTGATGAAATAACCATATTTCCGACATGATAGTCACCGTGTTGAAAGCTCTGCGGCCTACCATGGAGGAGGTATCGGTTTTCTTTAATATAGGCCATGATTTTATCGTCATCCTCAAATTTGATGAGACATTCCGTGTAACTTTTGATCTTCCTGTCTATTTTTCTGTTGAAAAAAGTACCCCAGTCTTCTTGCTCTTTAGGCGCAGGAATTTGGTGGATTTCCCTCAGAACTTGCCCCGATTTCACACCAAGCTGATATTGCTCTTTTTCGGTTAGACGAGGTAAGACAATGGCAGCATCTTCACCGTCACACCAGGTGAAAAGTGAATACACACTCATGCCTCCGTCACAAACGCCAAAATCAATGGGCTGTGAAATCGGCAAACCGCGTTCGGCCAGCACTTTCATCCTTTCAAATTCACTTTTTTTGTTGTCAAACTTAGAACTATCAGCCATCCGAAGCAGCAACTTTTCACTAGACTTGGTTTCAATATAGTACTTTTTATCACTCGACCAACCCTTGTGAATTGGTTCGATTTTTTCAAATGACGCGTAGTTTTTAATATCGAACATGATTTCTTCTCCTTAACCACTTAACGATAAAATAATTACCCCACCGTAGTAGCGTTTAATCAACAACGTTTAATAATCTTATTAGTTCCATAACCTTTTCATCGTCACCCGGGTTAATGGAAACTAGCTTTGTTTCTTTCAGAATACCTTGGTAAAATGGTTCTCCAGCTGGATAGATACCGTCCCAACGCAGCGGAATGTTGTACAAAACGATGGTGCCATCGCCATTTTCATAATAAGTCACGGAACCGTCAACTAGACGAGAACCAGCCAACTGGATTACATCCCTAGGATAACTTGCACTGGTTTCATCATCAGGATTTAGTGGAGTGCCCGCTGGAATATGACGAACATTCAATTCATCAATTGCTTGATTACTTCCAAGTTGTAACCAAACACGAGCATATTCAATATCTTCACTAGAGTACTGGGCTAATGATTCTACTTCCTCCGCTCCTTCATTTGATTCCAATTTCGTCCCTTCCAAATCATTAATATCAGAAACAGCTCTTAAGAATTCATTAGTATCAACAGCGTCCCATGCCTCTAATGCACTTCTAGTGTCATTTTCATCATTTTTGGATACTATTTTTTTCGTCGATTCTAAAACAGTACTATTTTTGTTAGTGCTAGTTGTAGATTCATTAGTTGTATCTGTACATCCTACTAACATACCTATTAAAACAAGGATTAGAGCAGCGGTTGTTTGTCTTTTCATTAGCCAACCAAATCCTTTCATTAAAATGAGAACCGATTCTTACTCCGAATAAGGTTATTATCCTTTTAAAATACCAAATATTCACACAAAATACTACCAAATGTGAAAATTCCAACAAAAAGAAATACAAATGCTATGCAAACGGAACAGAGAGGCTGTCCCTCCGTCCTCCGGGGAGGTGACAGGCACTTTTAACTAGAATCAAAAAAGCATGATAACAAAATTGCATCATGCTTTTTACTACGCTATTTGTACTAGTTAGTTATGATTTTGCACTCTAAATGAGGGTACATTTTACTTAGGGGTATAGCCGTTTTGATAATAGCTCCAAACTTAATAGACTCGTACTCGATTACGACCATCTTCTTTTGCCATGTATAAAGCTCTATCTGCCTTATTTAAGAGCTGGTATAAAGTTTCATCGTCGTTTTCCTTCACTTTTGCCACACCGCAACTCAAAGTAACAGAAATAATGCCTTCAGGTATGATAAGAGGTTGTGTTTCTAGATGCTTCCGCATTTGATCCGCTATTCTTTCACCCTCAAATGCCGAGCTCCCCTTCAGTGCCAGAACAAACTCTTCCCCACCATATCGAGCAAATAGCATGTTTTATCCTACCAGCGATTGACAAACTTTGGCCACATGGTTCAGCAACTGATCGCCAACAGGGTGGCCATAAGTGTAATTTACTCTTTTAAAATAATCTACATCCATCAAAACAACTGGATAAGTGGATGTAGTCCTTTTCGCTGTTGCAAACTCTACTTCACATTTTTCAAAAAAGGCTCGGCGATTGTAAATCTGGGTAAGCTCATCACAATAGGCTTGATCAATTTCTATAGGCTTTATTGTGTTAAGCCTCCGTCAGTTCCTTAAGAAAGCAGCTATTATTAGCTAGTTTAGTTTCGTTTTAGTACATCTTTTCATAATCTTGCTAGTCAATAAAAAGGAAATGATTTTCCGAAAGCATTGTGGTATTAGATAAAAAAGTTAATGTTAATTTACTCCGCATATGTCACAAAAAAATTTATTATTTAGGTCAATTACCCAAGAGCTTTCCCCGAAGGAGGAATATGCTTTAAGGTAACATACAATGAGGAGGATAAAAATGATACCCTATAATGTGAATTATATTACCCATTCAATTGATGAAAGGATTCGCCCTGGCATTGGTTTAGGTGGACCTGGCTCAGGTTTTGGTTTTTCACCAGGTCTTGGTTTAGGGGGACCTGGTTCAGGTCTCGGCTTTGGTCCAGGTCTTGGTTTAGGAGGACCTGGTATAGGTGGACCTGGTTCAGGTTTTGGTTTTGCTCCAGGTCTTGGTTTAGGCGGGCCTGGCTCAGGTCTTGGTTATTATCCAGGTCTTGGTTTAGGGGCTCCAGGGGTTGGGATGGGCTATCCACACCCATATCCATATCCATCCCCTTATTATTACTAGAACGTATTCTCTTATTTAATAACAGTTTCGTTAATGATTCAACGGAACTGTTTTTTATTGTGATAGAAATAAATCATCTAGAGACCTCTCATGTCAATGGAAATGGATGATAAAGACTCTCCTAAGATTGATTTTACAGGAAACCTATGGATATCCTTAACGGTCCCTACACATTCATGAAAACCCCCCAAAGTTTACCCTCCAAACTGGAATGAACCTCTGCATTATGTAAAGGTAAGGACAAACCTGTCCCCTACTATTTTCTAATTTAACCTTGTATAAATCGTACCTTTTGTCGTCCATCGATCACATAGTTGTTCTCCTTCAATAACTAAACGATCATTGGTATATCGAAGAATAACAGGCAGATCATTGAGATAGAATTCCGTTTCAGATTTAGCCAATAATTTCTTTTGTCCTCCACCCGGTAAAATACAAGTTTCATTTTTAATCTCAATGGATATTCCTAGCTTTTCATTATGATATCTCCCATTTGGAAAGGGATAGGTCGGAAATTCTTTATAATCAATATGATAAAATTTAAGTAACTCATTTACATATTCATTCCAATTACCTCGGCTAATTTCGATGGCTAACTTGGATAATGGTGATGAATCAAATAATAACCTTGCATACTTGTCATAATCTCTTAAAAACATTTTATAACCTTCCGCACCGGCAGGACGGTTTTGATAATAAGGTTGTTTCTGATCTCGTTCCCAGATTCTCTCTAAAAACGATATTCCCCTAGCCCTAATCAAGTAATCAATCGTGTCTTCGGTATTTTCTCGATATAAATAGACCAATGATGGATTTAGCGGAGCCACGATCTCATAAATTTGCTTAATGTATGCTTCTAGTTTCGAAAACGAGACCCCAGCTAATACAAAAGTATATATTTGAAATTGAAAAAGGCTACTATCTAAAATGATGATCTCGTCTCGTTGAAGCTGTTCCTCAACAAAATGCTGCCATTTTTCCAACGATACCTCTATATACTGTTCGATTGAAAAATTCCATACATCATAGCTTTTGATTTCATCTAAAGCATCACTATCCAACAAATGTGAATAGTTCCATTCTAGCTCCAATAAATCAAATACAATTGTATTCTTGCGGCTAGTTTTTAGTCGGTTAAGTAGTATTTCTGAGCTGGGGTATTTCTCTAGAAGTCTACGATATTCGTTTTCCTTTAAACAGGCCTCATAAAAAAATAAAGTAGGATGAGGTCTTGCTACTTCGTGAATCCATCTCGCTTTTTTACCATTTCGGTTCAACTGTGCTAATAAAATACCTGAATTCGTGGACTTTCCTGTGGAGGGAAGTCCTTCCATAAAAATTAATTTTGATTCTTGCATGTTTGCCTCTCCTCATCCATTGAAGGACAGGTGTGTCCCTCATTTTTATTTATGGAATGCACAGTTTAGATTTTGCGTCCAATAACTGTACGTAAGAGCTCACCTTTCAAAAATGATGGTGTTTTATTTATTTAAGAGTCATTTGAAAATGATGACAGGTGATATCTAAGCCACCTTTGAGATAAAAACGATGGGCATCATGACGTTGAACACTAGAATCTAAATGAAATTGTTCACAGTCATTTTCCTTTGCTTGACTGATCAGCCAATCCCATAGGAGTTTCGCATAACCCTTCTTCCGGCTTGTTTCATCTGTAATCAAATCATCGACATATAAATACTTTCCCCAAGCGAGAGACTCGGTTATCCTATATCCCGCTGCTGCTTTAACCTCATCGTTTTCCAATATGGCAACTAACTGATAACCATAACGCTCCTGTAACCGATTTATTTTTTCAACAAATTCATCTTGTATTACATGTGGACGCAGTTGTTTGAAAATGCTAAAAGTAGACATGATTTCGGTATCCGTTTTAATTACCTTTACAAGTAGTTGCATGGTAGATTCCCCTTTTTATGATAAGGTCTTGTTATAGAAAATCATTCTTACTATGGTCCAATAAAAACTCCATTCTCCTACTCTTTGTTACCATACCTATAGATTCATAGAATTCAATTGCAGAAGAATTCTTTTCTAACACTCCCAATTCTATACTATCAACCTTCAGACTTTTACCAAAATCAAAAACATATTGCAAGAGGCTTCTTCCGATACCCTTCATTCTATGCGTTTCATCCACACATAAACTAGCTACCAATAATATCTTTCTTGCATTTACAAATGAATTTTCAACTATCTCTTCTTCCTTCAACACTGCCATTCCAACGATGTTATTCTCGATGGTAGCTACAATAATATGCTGTTTTACATCATCTAGCTGGCTTTGAAAAAACATTTGATCTACTGGGTTCGAATTCTCTTTGTATACATCTGGGCGCTCTTGAACATGTAGATCATGAACCTGTCTGAATAAAGGCAGTAGTGACTCGTAATCACTACGGTTAGCATTACGGATAGCAATATCCATATATTCTCCTCCCCTTATGAATCGTAACCAATAGGTAGATAAGACCCAGTTTTACACATTAATGTAATATCTAATAGATAATATTCATCTTTTTGTAATTAGTTTACTATATTAAAGGGCATTTTCTATTAATTAGAAATTGCCCTTTAAACAATTATTCTACATTTCTGGTATAACGGCATTTTGGAAAACCACTACAGCCATAAAATTGCCCTCGGCTACCTTTTCGTAAAACTAATTCTGAGCCACATTTTGGACAGGTCTCGACTTCATGACTGGTAGCCACTTCTTGAATCGTTTTCGCAGTTTGCTGTTCTTCTAATGAAGAAAGCATCTGGATTAATTCGTTTCTTTCAATAAGTTTAATTCGATTAGACTTTGCCAACTGGATAGCGGCATCAGTAAATTCATTGTTCGTTACTACCCAGCCCTCATTTGCTTGGTAATGTGCAATGGACGAAACGACTTCCTGAATTGCCTTAATCCCTACTCTACTATTATACCGTTTAGCTTGAACTACAATCCGTTTCTCACCTTTAGTCATCACAAGATCAGCTCCGAAATCGCCGGTTACCTTGGTTGTTTGGACTTTATAGCCTTGGTCTGTGAATATTAACTTGAGGAAATATTCGAATTGAGTGCCGGTCATGGTGTCGATGTCTTTGATTTTGGATTTTCTTACTTTTTCATTAAATTTAAACTTCCTGTAAAAGAGTAGAATAATTGCTATCCCTACACCAATAAGTCCCAGTGTCAAGCCTAGTTGAAATGATTTGGAAAAATACCAAGTAATGATACCTATTCCGAAGCCTGATAAACCCAATACTCCTTCTATAAATTAATCTTCACGTTTAGCTGCACTTTTTCTTCTAGCCATCTAGCTACCTCCTTTCTATTATTTTGAATAAACACAAAGTAACGCCCTATTTGTTTACATAATAATATTACTTTCGACTAATTTCTAATCGTTACTTCGCTTTCCGCTCAAAATGATAATGTAACCGATACTCACATATTTCCTTCGTCCAATTATGAAGGATTTCTTCGTCTTCCGGTAAAACATTAAAATTTAGTGAAAACAGGTTATTTTCAAAGGTTGTTAACTGTTTAGAGCTTCCATTCCATTTCGACATTGGCATAGTTGCAATTAGTTTACTAACCTTATCTTGATTATATTGCCATAATTCCTTAGAGGATTTATCTGAAAAATCAATTCTCTTGCGATATTCCTTCTTCATTAAGTATTGGTAAAAAAATGGTGCAACCTCTCTCGGTGTAATCGGAGCATACCAGTTAGCTGGTCCACGATTAAGCATAGCCATCAGAACAATCATTTTATAACTTTTAGTCATTCCGGTTTTTTCAACATCTATCAACCAGTCTTGGTAACGCTTCCAAATCTCATTTTCAGTATCGGAAAGTTCACCTGCCCAATCTAAAAAGCCAAAATAGGATTGAAATTCTTGCTTGTATTGGATAGAGTCAGATTCGCCTCTTAAATGCAAATCAAGGTATGTTGGCCGTCTGCCTAGTTCATTTTTCAATGTATGATAATCGTTAAGTAGCCGATCCCTTCTAGGTTGTGTTTTCCTGTTCATTTCTTTAAACAGGTTGATCACTTCAAGGTCTAGGTTAAGTTCACAGTACTCTGGAACTACCGGGTGAGTTTGCTTCCCTTTTTTCTCGCCTGATTGAGTATCAAACAATCCAAGCTTTATATCTGCATTACGATAGTTACCAATTAAATCAATAATGACACAGTATTCTTTGCCAGGATAGATTCGTAATCCCCGCCCAATTTGCTGTGTAAAAACAGTCAATGATTCAGTTGGCCTTACAAATAGAAGGGTATCTACTGAAGGAATATCTACCCCTTCATTAAATAGATCAACTGTAAAAATGACATCCAGTTCCCCATTGTTTAGCTGTTCGATGGCAGATTTTCGGCTAATCCCTATCTGCTGGGAATGGAGACCGACTGTTCGATAGCCGTTTTCATTAAAATATCCTGATAAATAATTTGCTTGTTTAATAGATGAACAAAAACCTATTGTTCGCGTTTGCTTTTTTTCTACCCAGGCTTGAAGGATTTTTTCAGCAAGTCCCTCTCGTAACTGGGCTTGCAACAGTTCCTCTTCGTCATATCGGGTACCAAACCAAGTAATTTGACTATAATCAGTATCGTCATACACTCCAAAATATTTAAAAGGCGACAACCACTTCTTTTCTATGGCATCTAAGAAATCTAGCCGAAAAGCAACATTTCCATCACAAATCGCATAAACATCTTTATTGTCATTGCGATCAGGGGTAGCCGTTATGCCTAGTAAAAATTTCGGCTTAAAATATTCTAAGACACGCTTATACATGTTGGCAGCAGCGTGGTGAAACTCATCGATAATAATTATATCGAATTCGTCTTTACGAAATTTTTGGATATGAGCTTTCATACTTAACGTATTTATCGAGGCAAAAATGGAATCAACATTGGAATCCTTATGGTTACCGTTATAAATACCAGTTGATCTTTCCGGCATGATATTCCGAAATGACTCTTGAGCTTGATTAAGAATCTCTTCACGATGTGCAACAAATAATACCCGCTTAAACATTTGGGCAAAAAAACCAGCCAAGTAGGTTTTACCCAAACCTGTGGCCATAACCACGAGTGCCTTATCGTAATCCTCCTCTATGGTCTTATTCAGTTCGTCCAATGCTTCTAATTGAGCAAATCGCGGTTTAATGTCGTCATAAGTGACCGGAGGATCCAGCACCTGACTTGGCTGCTTCGGATTAAGTTTTGTAGGTAACATCAAATCAAGCTCTTCTAGTTTGGACCATTCTGTTGCCAAATGGGGATGCTTTTGATGGTAGACTTGATACTTTTCTCTGTAATCCTTAACGGTCTCACGATTTAACCAAATGGTTTCCTCAGCTAAGTATATTTTAAGAAAATGATCAAGGGCTTGTTTATAAACGGTTTTATTCTCACTAACGGATAGATTCCATTCTACCCCCTGAGTCAAAGCAGACCTAGATAGATTGGAAGAGCCAATAAACAAACATTCTTTATCTTCTGTCTGAAATAAGTATGCCTTCGGGTGGAAGGAGATACCATTACTAACCCATAAACGAACTTCGATAGCAGGATTGATCATTAGTAATTCATTTAAAGCTTCTGGCTGTGTAATGAATAAATAATCACCTGTGCAGATTTTGATATCTGCTCCTCTCTCTGCTGCAGTCTTTAAGGCTTCTTTTAAAAAATCAACACCAGATTTCATGACAAACGAAGTCAAGATACAAATGGTAGAGGCCGTCTTAATTTGTTCAAGCAAATGCTCTCCTAAATTTTGAGTGATTAGTTCGACCTTACTCATCCTGAACCTCAATGAGGAAGATTTTCTCTTTAAATCCTCCGCGTTTTTGCGCTTTTTCCTTTCTAACGTCTTCAACATTTTCGATGGATGCTCCATGATAATCGGCCAGGGCATGCATCAATTCAAGAAGATCTGCCAGTTCTTCAATGGCATCTTCACTATTTTCAGTTTTCATGTATTCGTCTAGCTCTTCATAAGTTTTCTTTTTTAATTCAGTTATGTATTCTTCATTATTTAAGATCCTTGTAGTGAATTTTTTTCCTGTTGCTTCAATGACTTCTGGTATTCGATCCCGAACTAATTTATTGTAAATTGGCATCATTAGTACCTCACTTACTTTATAATTTTTAATTTATCTTTATCTAATGCCCTATTTTCCTGTATCTTATCGAAGTATTGAGTGAATTTAGATTCCCCAGAATACGACAAACAAAGAAATTGCTTGGCTCTAGTCATCCCAATATATAGAAGAGAGACTTCCCGCTCCTCATCATCTTCCAAAGGAAAAGGCATAGAATCGACATTAACAATAAACACTGCTTGGTAATCAAGACCTTTACTACTATCAATCGTACTAATCTTGACCTTGCCATCCTCTTTTTCAAAATACCGTTTGGAAACATCGTTTTCTGTAATCCAAAAATAAGGCAATTTTTCATCTGCTAAAGATTTTTTTATGATATCAATGACTGGGTACTTATAGGTTTTCTTAACTCGGTATAGGATAAGTACTTCATGAGCCGGAACCTTTTTATCTGAAATAAGTTTATTTATCTGCCGTGCAATCAATCTCATCTCATCAAAAAAGTTTTTAGCTTTCACAATACCAACCTCTGGACCTTTTCGTTTGGTACTCTGTGGAGCGATAATTTCCCCCTCTAGATCGCGGTTCACTACTTTATTCTTGAATTTTGAGAGCTGTCGATAAAAATCCCAGGCAAATTTCACAATTTGAGCGGTATTACGATAGTTTATCGATAAGACTTTGGAACGTCCTTGGAAACTTAACCCAGTATCTTGTAGATAGGACCGTTTTCTTTTGTAAATACTCTGTGCACGATCTTCTACCAATAATAACGATTGTGTTTGTTCATTGATTAAACTACTAACTAAAGATAACCATTCTGGTTCAAAGTCCTGCCCCTCATCTATTAGGATGGCATCATATTTTGGTAAAATGGTCTCATGATTCTTTAACTTTTCTAATATGGTAGGAATCTGGTGCTCAGATATTCGTAAATCGTTCCTTAGCCAAGCATGAAAATTTCTCACCATGACATTCTGGTTTTTCACTATTTCAGTGCCACTATTCGAAAAATCAAAATCAAACAAGTCTTCGGGTTCATTTAACATATGTATGATCAACTGTTGAATGGAATTTGCTAGTGAGATATTATAGCAAAGTATTAATATCTTCCAATCCGGATTCTCTTTTGAAATCATTTTTGCTCTGCTCGCCAAAATTAATGTTTTCCCACTACCTGCTACCCCTCTAATTAATCGGTTCTTATCACCAAGTTGCTTAGCCAAGTTCTCCTGATGTAAGTCCATTGTTTTTATATCATGCAAAGAGAGTAAAAGCTGATCATGATATGGAACAGGCGGTTTAAACTCTGCACTAATCCGTACCTCCGGAAATAAATGATAACGGATACAATTTATCTCCTCGAAAGTTAGTGGCTCTCTTAACCGAAATGGAACCACAAACATATTTAATATCTTCTCCATCAATACTTCTTCGGAAAAACTATCATTATCTGGATCAATTTCATCCCTTGTAAGACATAGGTTTGGCTCAATAACCGAATATAAAGAGTCCTTCACCATATCAGCTGATTTTAATCTGGTAAATACCACTCCATGGCCATAAGGAAACTTAAGTTGAAATTGATACTTCCCTTCCAACTGAATTAGGTTTTTATCCTTTTTTAGAGCATCTACAACATGAAACATATTTTCTCGTGCCTGTTTCATCGGGCTTTTAAGAACAGCCTGGTCGCCAGATGTAGTTACGATATGCCACTCATCATGGTTAATCTGGAAAAGAGTATTCCTCGTATAATCTTTAACTTCCAACACCAAGAGACCAAGATCGGGACCAATGATAACAAAATCTGGCCGCCTACCTTGGATTTCGGGTTCGAAATATACTATATAATCATCGGGAAGAAACATTTTGAGAGTTCGGAAAAATAGGCGTTCGCCAGCTGTTGCTGATGACCTTATAGATTCGGGAACTGTAATTGCCATAGGAACAACTCCAAAATTCGATTATTTTCCTTCTAATTATACAATAATCTCCAATTTATTACATTCAATTCAAATAATTTTACAAATAGGAAATTTATCATTACTTGATAAAAAGGTCTAACTATTCATTAAGGAGTTAGACCTTTAGTAAGGTTCTTCAATTTTTTGTGGAGCCTAATAAGTAATTTTTGCTGGTGTTCGGGGTCACCACCTATAAAATGTACAATATATTAAACTACTGCCCCAGCAGCGACATGTCATAGTAATAACTCAAATACAACAAAAAGTATTCCTTCAATTCGTCCTTCACCATCATAGGAGATATGACAATAGGATAACTTTTCAAATATCAACGTCCATTTACAAAAAAAAGCTGCTGTTCCTTATTTAGGGCAGCTAGCTTCTTGAACCGAAGTATGAACTTCTTGGAGCAACTCTTTGTTATAAACTCGCTAAAAATTCCACACGATATACCTTAAAAAATCCTCCCTAAATCTTTTTTCATCGACAAGCAAACAAACATCTGTTGTTGAATTGTTTACATTAATTTGATTCAAATCCTCTGTTGTTCTTCCTCTCGTTTCACCCTCCAGGTCTACTTTAAGGTTTATAGGAATTGTCGTTACGATTTCAGGAAAAGCTGCTACACCTACGGCTAAAGGGTCATGTAAAGCACATCCTTCTAAAAATGGATGGACTTTTTTATAAGATTCTATATAAAATTCAGTGAACTGAGCAAAAAATAAGCTTGTTTTAGTCCCCTTCTGTCTCCATTTATTTATTTCGTTTTTCGATAATAGTGTTTTTCTTGTAACATCCAAGCCTACAAGTGTTATGGGTAGTTGAGATTGAAGAACCAAATTGGCTGCTTCAGGATCAATGTAGATATTAGCTTCAGCAAATTTTGTTACATTACCTGGAGTTGATACTGCTCCTCCCATCGATACAATTCTCCCAACTTTTTCAACTATTTCAGGTGCCTTTTGGATGGCGCTCGCTAAATTCGTTAAAGGTCCGGTTGTGACTATGGTTAATTCATTCTCATATTCGTGTACCTTTTCAATGATAAAATCAACGGCAGGTTTCGTTGATTCATAGGTTTGAGTAACGGGTCCTAACGTTTCCCCTAATCCATCTATTCCATGGATTTTCCCTTTGTACTCCTTTGTTCGAACCAATGGTTTTTCAGAACCTTTAAAAACAGGTATTTTTTGATTCAAACTTTTGATTACTTCTTTCGTGTTTCTGTAAGAATACTCTACGGGTACCATTCCATACGAGGTTGTGATGCCTAGTAAATCAATTTCCGGTAAGGCAATCGCATACGCAATAGCTAGGGCATCATCAATACCTGTATCCACGTCCATAATCACTTTTTTCATGAGTCAATTCCTTTCAGCCTTGTAAATGATTATCTATTAATGAGTAGACGTTGTTTTTCAACTTGCATCCGTTAAATCCCTGCTCTTTCAGATATTGATTTAAGTCTAGCTTTACTTTCAAATAGAATCTTCTCTTCGTCTAAGGTTAGGACTTCCCTATTTTTCATGACTAATTTTCCATTGATAACCACATCTTTTATATCATTGGCATTTACAGCATCAACAAGGGTATTGATTAGCTTATGTGTAGGAGAAATATGCGGTTGATCAATATCAATAAGAATTAAATCCGCAAGTTTTCCTTCTTCAATCGTCCCTAGTCGATCACCATGCATAATGGCATTTGCTCCACCAAAAGTAATCATTTTCAATAGATCCTTTGCTGGAATGACTATTGGGTCAAAAATTGGAATGCCCCAAATACCGCTCATTGCAAACTTTAAAACCCTAATTTCATCAAATAAACATAACCCTGAATTGGCTGCTCCATCGCTTCCAATTCCAACTGATATACCTTGTTGCAATATTCTAGGTGTCTTTGAAAAACCGTGACTATTTAAATTGTTACGAGGACAATGGACCAGTTTCACATCACGCTCTGCTAATAAATCAATCTCCTTTTCAGAAAGTAGAACATTATGTGCGGTCAAAAGATTAGGACCGAGTACCCCCAGAGAATCCAGGAACTCCGTCGGTCTTAATTGATAGTTTTGCAGGCAGTGACCTACTTCATCACGATGCTCTGCTAAGTGAGCATGAATGCCTGTTTGGTATTCCTTTGCTTTTTCAACGGTAGCTTTGATTAATTCTGGAGTGCTAGTTAATACCTGTCTTATTCCAAACCAAACATTTATTCGCCCATCACCTTGACCTTGATAGTCACGGTATAACATTTCAATATTTTCGATACATTCCTCTACTGATCCCTTCATATTGTCGGGGATAAAGGCTCCCGTATCCATAGTGGAAAAGGTAAGAGCTGCTCGCATTCCCGATTCAATGGTTGCTTCAGCAACTCGGTGCATATGACGTCCACCTGCATCTGCAAAAGATGTCGTACCTGATTTAATCATTTCAAGACAGCTTAATTGGGCACCATGATAGACATCATCTTCAGTCAGATTACTTTCAAACGGGACTAAAATTCTTGCCCACACCATTGGGTACTCTTCTGCTACCCTTCCTCTAAGATATTGCTGACAGGTATGTGTATGAGCGTCTACTAAACCAGGCATTACTAGTTTCCCTTTACCATCTAGAACATTTGTTATTTTATATTTTCTTGCTAAATCTTGATAAGAACCAATTTCAACAATCTTTTGATTATGAATGACAATGGATTGATTTTCAATAATCTCAAAGTCTTTTGATAAGATTGAACTATTTTTGATTAACAAATCACAATTCATTTCCTTCTACCCTCTTTCCATTTATTTAACGGAACCAGCCGTTAACCCTTTGACAATATATCTTTGGAAGAATAGAACCAATATTAATACTGGCAAACTAGCAATAACACCAGCTGGAAACATCAACTCATAGGCAATTCTTTCTTCACCAATAAACTCAGCGATTCTAACAGGAATGGTTTTAATATTCGTTCCACCCATGACATTGGCAAATAAAAATTCATTCCACGCACCTATAAAAACAAATATCCCAGTGGTGACTAGCCCTGGAGCTGCAAGAGGTAATACCACTTTCCATAGGGCAAGTATTCTCGTACATCCGTCAATTCTTGCTGCTTCCTCAATTTCATAGGGTACAGTGATAATAAACGCTCTGAACATCCATACAACATATGGGAGGGAAAAAGTGACGTATGCCAAAATTAAACCTTGATACGTATAAAGCAGACCTGTCATCCGCATCAAAATGAACAAAGGGATAATAAGGGCCATCTGCGGTAGCATTTGCGTACATAAAATAGATAGAAAAAAGACCTTTTTCTTAGGAAATTCAAATCTAGCAAAGGCATATGCGCCTAAGGATCCTAGTAATAAAGAGATTAAAGTTGAAAAGACAGATACTAGCAAGCTGTTCCACAATGCCATTCTAAAAGCCGAATCCCGGAAAATTTCAATATAATATTCAAGCGTTCCCTCACTCGGGAGCCAAGTTGGGGGCTTACTAAAAAGCTCTGCTGGAACCTTAAAACTTGAGAGAATTAGCCAAACAAATGGAAATAGGATAAAGATCATTAGAAGAATGGAGATAAAAAATAGAATGATATTTTTTAGCCATTTTTTTAATTTGTAATAATGATCTCCCTGCCTTTTCATCATCGCGACATCCTTTCGTTATTTTGATAAGAGAGGTTACAAGATTCTTGTAACCTCCACAGGCATGAAAATCATTTATCGATTAATTATCTTTAAAACGGCTTTTTCGGCCTCCTTTAAAGCATCTTCGGCTGTTTTAGTTCCATTAACTGCCTCGGTAATAAATCTCGAAACAGCATTGGTAATTTCTGTCGCTTTCTCATGTTTAAACATCCCAAACGGATACTCAATTTGCTCTGCTACAGTCTTAAAATGAGGATGTGCCTCTAACACTTCTGGATCGGTTAAAGCATTTTTATCAGCAGGAATCCGCCCAGCTTCAATTGCCATTTTCTTCTGTTGATCAAAACTTGTAACAAATTTAATAAATTCAAAGGCTTCATCTTTATTTGGAGCAGAACTTGGTATCGCCAATCCGCCGGTTTCAGCATAACCTGCTGACCTTACACTGGCCCCAGGAATCAAGCTTACTTCAATATCTCCTACCACTTTTGAAAGCTTTTCATCATTGGACATTGGGAAGGTATGTGGAGTGTTCATATTCATGGCAAACATCCCTTGTACAAAAGCATCAGACATTGGTCCAGTCCCTGTGAACTCAAATGAAAGGGGAGATAAAACCTTTTGATTGACATTCAAATCCTGCATAAACTGTAACGCCTTTACACCCTCAGGAGTATTAAATGTTGGGACATTTTTTTCATAATCCCAGAACTCCCCACCATTTGCTCTTAAATGGACAATAAATGGGGTGGAAGCAAAGTTTTGTCCGTATGGTTCAGCATACCCTCCTACTCCCGACAATTTTTCTTGGACAGTTTTTGCCATTTCCGCAAGTTCATCCCAAGTTTCAGGTGCTTTGTCATATCCGGCTTGTTTTAGCATTTCCTTATTGTAATAGAATTGCCATAGCCACATATAACGTGGTACTCCATACGATTTCCCTTTATATGAGAGAGCTTCCAGGGCATACGGAGAAAATTTATCTCTCATTTCATCAGTCATATAGTCATCAAGTGGCTGGAGGAATCCCTGAGAGGCAAATTCAGCGGCCCAATCATCTCGTACATGGATAACATCATAATTGCTCCCTCCCCCAGAAAATCTCGTAAACATAGCGTCATGTAGTTGTGTAAAAGGAATGCTTTCATAATTAACCTTAATCCCTGTTTCCTCTTCAAATTCCTCTGCTTGATCTAACCAAAATTGCGGCTCACCAACATATAGGATATTTACTTCTCTTTTCCCATCCTTATTTTTACTACTTGTATCATTACTACAAGCAGTTGCGAAAATCACGGTAAATATCATACAGACAAACCAGATGGTCTTATTAAAAGATCTCACTTTAGTTTTCCCCCTTTGATGGGCTTAATAGATAATGTGATTTACTCACCTTTACCAAGGACTTTAATATACAAAAATGTTAATATGATCGTCGCAAATGTAATCAAATAAGCTAACGCCGAGCCATAGCCTATTTCGAAAAATCTAAATGCCTGTTCATAAGCATAAACATTCAAAATCATCGTTTTGTCAACCGGACCACCTTGTGTTAAAACCCAAATCAGGTCGAAAACACGGAGTGTCCACATCGTTTGGATGATGAAAACGACTAATAAAATCGGACGAATAGTCGGTAGTACGATAAATCGAAATTGCGCCAAGCTCCCAGCACCATCTATTTCAGACGCATCATATAAATCCTTTGGAATCGTTTGAAGTGCTGTAAGAATTAATAAAGCTGCAAATGGAGTGCTTTTCCAAATATCTGCAAGGATAATAGCTCCTAATGCGGTTGAAGGGTCCGTTAACCAAATTTTATATTGCTCAATGAGACCGAGCTTTACCATAATTTCGTTAATAATCCCGTTACTACCGCTATACATCCACTTCCACATAAGAGCATTGACTACGTTAGATAATGCCCAAGGGATTAGAAAGAGTCGTTTAAATAAGCTTGCACCCCATACACTATGATGAATAGATAAGGCGATCCCAAACGCAATGATGATTGTCCCTACCACGGTTATGATCGTAAAAAATACAGTTTTGAATAAAATATTTGGGATTCTTACATCCTCCAAAACTCGTAAATAGTTATCAAATCCAACAAAGGTATAGGTTAACTTCCCTTGTACAAATTGAACATCGTTAAAAGAAAGGAATAATGCATAACAAACGGGAAATAATACGATCAATATTAATACAAGAATAGTTGGGGAAATATACAATTTTGCTAGAGTTGTTTCATTGAACTGATCGAATTTTTCAAATAACCGAAAAGACTTTAGCCTATTTTCCTTCTCAAAGGTTGACAGGTCTGTATTTTCAGATTCAACATTCATTTTTCATCCTCCTGAACCTAAAACTAACCGTGAATCACTTTTCTTTTCCGTATAAAATTTTACAAGCCTCAAGTGAAATGCGGATTTCATTTTCAACTGCTTTATTAAAAATTTCATCCGATCCTTCTTTCTTCCTTTCGTTCCTCCAAATGTTGCCGTCAATCGCCAAGATTCCTCCAGCTCTCCAACGCCGTAAACTAGCAATCACAAAAATTGCTGAACATTCCATCTCTCCTGCTAATACATTTGAATTATGCAGCATTTCCGTAAATCCTGGTGGCTTTGGTGCGTAAAAGGCATCCCCAGATGAACATAATCCAACATGGGTTGGAATACCTAGTTCACGTGAGGCTTGAATTAAGGCTAAAGTTACGTTTAAATCGGCAACAGCCGGGTATTCTGAAGGAATATAATCCTTTGAGGTACTTTCTTTCCGATAAGCAGCAGTAGCGATACAAATATCTCCAGGATTTACCTCGTCCTGTAAACCACCTGCGGAACCTACACGAATGAAGGTATGTGCTCCCACTTTGCCAAGCTCCTCAATCCCAATCGCAGCAGATGGTGAGCCTACTCCAGTTGAGCAGACTGAAACGGGAACACCTTTATAGGTTCCTGTGTAGACGGTGTATTCCCGGTTTTTTGCAATCAACTTTCTCTCATCAAAAAATGTAGAAATCAATTCCGCTCTTCCAGGATCCCCAGGTAATAACACATATGGTGCAACATCACCTTCCTGGCATAAAATATGCTTTTGCCTTCCTACAAACTCATTTCCTTTGTTGTAAGTCATTGAATGGCCCCCTTGTGTACATTTTTATCATAAATATTCAGATGTAAATTCTGAATATTGCTCCCAATGAGGTGTTTACAAGACCTAAAAATGAAATGAATAAGCTTCGTCTATTTCTACTATTTTTCATTTCGCAACCGGTTTCATTTATTTACATGACGTAAATTTATATGATTACGTACTTTCTCGAATGATTAATTCTGGTTTATTTACAATGCAGGTTGGATAAATTTCTTCCATATTGATTCGTCTAAGGAGCATTTCTAGTGCGGTTTTACCTAACCATTCAACATCTTGGCTAACGGTTGTTAATCGAGGTCTAATCTGGCTATAAAATAGTGGGTCTCCAAATGCAATAATGGCAATGTCTTTTGGAATATGATATTGATCATCTAGTAACGCATTTATGCAGGACATGGTTGTAATTTCATTCAAAACCAGTAGAGCAGTCGGTTTATTTGTTTTTAAATAGTTACGAATAAAATAATAACTATCATCCATACCTGAAGGTGTTTTAACGATCATATTGTCTTGAAATGGTAGATTATGTGCTTGGAATGCATGTTTGATTCCAGAAATTCTTTCTTGATTATGAAGAAGGATGAAGTCATTAATTTCTGATACCATTACAACGAGATCTCGATGTCCCATATTTAACAAATAGTTCGTTGCCATGTAACCACCCGCTTCATTATCCGCTGCTACATAATAACTATTTTCATCATTAGATGTTTTCGTTTTTCCAATGAAAACATAAGGAATATTTTGTTCATTCAATATTTGATTAAGGTCGTCATGATAAGGTGTCCCTACAATGACAAATCCATCAACCGTATTTTTTTTGATGACTTCAATATAGGAATCCGTATTGTTATTTGGTGAAGGGATTAGCAATATATTAAATCCCGCTTTTTCGGCAGCAGCTGTTATTCCCTTTAAGATAGCTGGGAAAAACGGACCTATTAATAGGTTACTTAAATGATTATCCGAGATAATCACCCCAATAATCTTCGTTTTTCCAGATGCAAGAGATTGTGCAGAACGATTTGGCGAATAACCTAGTTCATTTATTGTTTTCCATATTTTTTCCTTCGTTTTGGGATTAACGGATGGCTGATTATTTAATACCCTTGAAACAGTAGACTTATGGACATTCGCCATCCTTGCAACATCTGATATCGTAATATTTTTCTTCACCATGTCTCACCTTACCAACTTTTCAGAATATTCTTAGTTCATTTGTATTACACTTGTCAACCATTTATGCAACCGGTCTCAAATTAATTGGAACTAAAAATGAAAGATGGATAGAGAGGTTCATTTTATATAAAACAGCTCACCTTGTTCCGAACAAAATTTGGTCCAATTTCACTAAATTTCTAGTCCGAAACCTTCTAAGTTGCATGTTAAAAGGTTAGTACCCTTTAGTACCAGCTCAATCATGTCAAAAATATCTCCTCGACATGGCATCCGTTACTTGTGTTCTGAAAATATTTCGCCCAAAGCATCTTTTCATCATAATCACCAGTCTTCCCCCGCACTAAAATCAACTTCACTTTCTCTAGGAATCGCTCTACCGTAAGTAGTTATTTCCGTTATTTTCTTAGTCTTTGCTACTGATTTTTGCTTATTTTCCTGATAAGAATCTATTTCATCTAGAGTCCGTAAAGAGGCTTTTTGCCAATTTTTTAGAATTCCAACTACATAGCTTAGTTTTCGCTGATTTTGATCGCATGCAATATACATGGCCTTTAATATCATTTCAAAGGGTTGTATAAAACATGTTTGATCCAACCATAACAACAACTGCTGTTTTCCATAATGATTAGTAGCACCAAATCCATTCTGGTCCCAAAACGTCATTAATTCATCGAAGCCTTCTCCTTTTTTGGAGGTTGAAAAAGAGTTTATAGTTGTTTTAGTTGAGTTTATAGAAGTTTTATAAGAGCTTTTAAAGAGTTTGTCACTTTTTTCGTGATTGGTATGTCCAAGAGCCATCTGATCTAATAGGCTTTCATCCGCTCCGACATTTGCTTCCTCAATCGAGCTGATCTCTTCCACGTCTACTGCTAGGTTTTGCTGTATAAATGGTTGTAAGACATAATAACAATTTCCATTTAGCCCGTTAGAGCGCTTCGTGTGATAGATTTTCATGACGCCAGCCTCTGTTAACCATTTTACCGTCCGTTCGACCGTTTTGATGGATACATCTGCAGCCTTTGCTAGTGTTTCCTGCTTTAACCAGCATACACCTGCCACTTTGCACGAATACTTTTTTATGGAATGAAAAACGCGATCGCCACTTTCTGTCAGATGATGTTTGAGAGATTGATAATGTAGATTCATATGGTGATTCAGTGATTCCACACCATCAAATGTTTGCAATTCATAAGCTAATTTCGGTATGTATGTCATCTTCTACACTCCTCACTGAAAGCAGTGTGTTTTTAAAAAACACACTGCTTTTCATACTTTTATGGGTTAAACTAAACGTTTTGTCTATTTTGTAAAAACTCAATCCATTTTCCTAAAATACCCTGCTATTGCAGGAAAACACCTCATCTCTTTCCTCATATCCCGAAAGGAAATGAGATCATTTCCTCTAGTAAATGGAACACCTAGTGGATATTCTTGACAGTTCAATGGCGCTTGGCGAAATTTTTGCATAAAGAATTGGATGGCAGCCTGTTCAATTCTAGCAAAGATAAAAACAAATGTTTCCCTAGACATTTTGAGTGAGTAAATCCTAACCGGATGAATCCCTAAAATATTGTCGTCTATCATTTTCGCTACTAACTGCGTGTCTGCTTCATATAAATCTAGTTTGGAAATGTCGTCATCTAATGCAATTTTCTTCTCCTTTAGTAAATGATAGATGAAATGGGCTAATACGGATTCATCATAATGAATACTATCCAGGTATAGTTCTCGGATTAACATACGATTACACCCCTCTATTTGCATTTTGAAACACTACTTTGGCTTTTATTAGTCAGCTGATTGACTTTGCTCGTATAGCTCGTCAATCTTACCGGTATATTCATTGTAATGAACGGAGAATGTTCCTACTGGACCATTACGGTTTTTCGAAATGATCATCTCGATTGTTCGATCCTCAGACTCCTTGTCATAATACATTTCACGATACAGAAATAAAATGACATCCGCATCCTGTTCGACACTGCCTGATTCACGAATATCTGACATTATCGGTCGTTTATTAGCCCTGTTTTCCACCGAGCGATTAAGCTGAGCCAAACAGATCACCGGGCAATCAAAATCCTTTGCCATCATTTTGAGAGATCGAGATATTTCTGTGACTTGAGAATGGGAGTTGCCCCCGAAAGGTTGACTAGAACGAATGAGCGTTAAGTAATCGATAAAAATGATCGGTCGCTTTTTGAGAAATTGGTTCATGACTTTACGGGTCTTGGCCCTCATTTCGGCAATCGTTTGACCAGCCCCATCAAAAATTTGTAAATTCGTTTTAGCGAGAGCTCCTACGACATCCGACCATTTGTTCTTTTGATTTTCGTCCAGCCTCCTTTTTGGATCCCGCATTTTTGACCGATTATATCCCCCAGTTGAGGCCATTAATCGTATCGTTATTAACCTTTCAGGCATTTCTAAAGAAAAGACGATCGGAAGATATCCAGCCCAACCGGCCATTTTGGCAAAATGAAGCATCACATCCGTTTTTCCCATTGAAGGTCTTGCTGCTAGAATGGTCACCTCACCGTTCTGAAAGCCACCCGTAAAGTCATCGAGTTTTTGGATACCCGTGGTTGCTCCCTTAAAGGATGGTTGGTCTTCCCAAGGCGATTCATAAATGACTGCTAATGCTTCATGAATCGACGTATGATCATCCATTCTTATTTGATTGATTTTATCTAATTCGGTAATGACCTTCGCAATATCCCAATCATGAATTCTTGCGACCGTTAATATATTTCTCTTCTCCCGCTCTTTCCACTGCTCTAAAATGAGTTGCTCGATTTCTTCAAATTTCCCAAGATCTGCATGCGATAACAATTCTGAAAGATACGACATCCCACCAAATGAATCGAGTTCAGGTACGGTGGTAAAGGTAATGAGATCGATATTTTTACCAACACGAGATAACTGCATCATTTTTCTCATGATTTCTTGATGCCGTTTACTTTCCAGATGCTCCACTTGAACCACTGTATCCTTCAGTAAATATTCCGCTTTGATTAAACTTCCTAAAAAAGCCATTTCCACCATACTCACCAATCTTCACCTGCCGTTAAGTCAACTTCCGTTCGATTTGGAATCGCTCTTCCAGAACAAACTGTTTCTGTTTTTTGCCTTGTTTTTTGTAAAGATTTTAGCTTTTCTTGATAAGATTCGATTTCCTCCATGGTCAATAGCGATTCATTTTGCCAGTTTTGAAGGATCGCTACCACATAGTTCAGCTTCCGCTTGTTGTTGGCACAGGCAATCTTCATGGCTTTGACGATCACTTGCCCTGGATGTAAAAATTTCGAGTCATCCAACCAAGCTAACAGCTGCTGTTTGGCATAAAGATTTGAATAACCAAATCCGTTAGCATCCCACATCTCCATGATTTCTTTCACGTCTTCCCCTTTTGTGCATGGAAAGAAAGGTCGTTCACCCACTGGCTTTTGATTTGCGGAAGAATTTTGTTTTTCTTCTTCTTGCCCATGAATCATTCTTCATCACTGCCCTTTCTGTTCAAATAATTCCTTTCATTCCCTATATACAGATGAGGTGCTCGAAGTGGTCAGGGTAAGTTTAGACCGGACATTTAAAATCGTCTTATCATTGTCACAAAATAGACACAAATGGTATAATTCACTAAGGAATCATTGGCTTCACGAGGAGGAGATGGGAATAATGGGGGTTAAAGTATTAATAGTTGAGGATGAGATTCGAATCTCAAACCTATTAAAACTCTATCTCGAAAGGGAGTCATGTCAGGTAGAGATCGCAACCGATGGAATAGTGGGTTTAGAGAAAGCACTTCAGCAAGATTTTGATATCATCTTTTTAGATTTATTTATGCCTGGAAAAGACGGTTTTCAAGTGTTAGAAGAACTAAGGAAAATCAAAAATACTCCGGTTATGATTTTGTCGGCGCACGGGGAATCCGAAGCACAAGTCAGAGCTTTTGAACTTGGTGCAGATGATTACATTTTAAAACCCTTTAGCCCACGCGAATTAGTGGAAAAAGTCAAATCTGCAATAGACCAATTGAATCAAGAAATCTCTGAGTAAAGCTAGTCACTACAAAAGCCAAGCTATTTTTATTAAATAGAACACAAAAAGACGAAATCAATCGGATTCCGTCTTTTTTGTTGAATTCTGTTCCTTAAAGCTACTCGCTCGGGTGACAAGTACACGGTGTTACACTCCCTTTGTCATTCGCATCTGCCCAAGTAAGCCCAACCTACAACTTTATCTTAAAAAGTAAAAAAGCAAGGCGGAATAATGTCCACCTCACTTTAATTGTATATCCAATGTCCCCTGTAAGCTTCCACCGCTGACTATAAAAGATGTTGTGTCAAATTCTTCGCTCTTGCCGTTTTGGCTATAGATCGATATGACCTTATAGATTCCATCTGGTAAGTAGGTACTCAATTTTCCATCCATGATCGCAAGTCTCACTCGAAATGGACCACTTTCCTGTTTAATGATCATCGATCCAGTAATGCCGGTGTCATTTTTTCGCACTGTCCCAATCACATTATCTTCCTTCAGTTTGATTTCAGTCGAAATGGAAATAAGACCATCTTCCACTTGGAAGTGAATTTCCTCATAGTGATTTCTTATGGTGTTGCTTGATACATTGATGATCATATACCGACCGTCAGCTAAGTAATCGGTGAATACCCCATCCTTAATTCTAACGATGAACTCACTCATTGTCTCTTTGTTTTTTATGGTCATCGTACCAAGTTGGATGACTTCACCGCTCTTTTCTACTGTCCCGGTAAAATTATTATCGGGCAGTGAGATGAGTAGTGGCTTGCTTAATTGCCCGTTTGAAATCGTAAATTCCTGACTCCATTTTCGGTCGATAACACTCCCATTAGATATATAACGAACAACTTGATATTCCCCGTCAGGTAAGCTACCCGAAAAAGTCCCATTTCGAACAAAAAAGCGATAGTCCTTCTTATTATTTTTTCCAATAAGATAAATCACTCCATCTTTAGCTGGTGAATTGCCCATTAACAGCGTCCCTTGAAGATTATCCTCTTGTAGGAGGATGATAAATGGGTTGATACTAGGCTTACCATTGCTTACTGTAAATGAAATGTCCTCCACGGCTTCCTGTAATGATGACTTGTCGTAGGATTGAATGATTTTATAGTTACCATCTGGTAAGTACGTGCTAATTTTCCCGTTTTGAATAGGAATAGAATAATCAGCAAATGTGCTCTGGACAATCACATAACCGCTTTCGACTATTTTTCCTGCTTTTGTGACGGTTCCATCAATGTTGTTCTCGAGGAGTTTAATCGCAAGCTTGTCAGGACTTGTCTTACCATCTATAACCGAAAACGATAGACCTAGTGGGATTTGCAAACCACTTTCGGTAAAGAACGAGGTGATCACATAATCACCATTTGCCAAGTAGGTTACTAATCGGCCTTCTTGGATCACAAATGAATAGACCTTCCCATATTTGTCCCTTAGTTCCAAACGACCGCTAACAAGTTTAAACGAATTTTCAACCGTTATCTTCACATTAACTTCTTGTATTAGAATCGAAACAGGATTGGCTAATTTCCCATTTACGATCGAAATCGAAATCGGAATGGACAGTTCATACCGTAAATTAGTCAACGTATCTACAACGGCCGTTACTCGATATACTCCATTCGGTAGATTGTCAGAATAGCGATTATCCTCAATCTGAACGACGTGGTTATTTCCAGTTGCGGAGTGAAGAATCATCGCCCCTTTCTTGATTGACGTACCAGTTTTCACGATCATCCCGGAAAAATTGTCATCCGCAATGAAAATTTCCAGTGATGGTCCTTCGACAAGCTTACCGCTCTTGACAGTAAAGGAAAAATCTACTGCCTTGTTCCCCCCTGAGTAGTCGAAAATAGGCCCAATCTTATAAGCACCATCAGGTAAATTCATCGAAAATTTGCCATCATAAATCGGGAATTTATATTCTTTCCCCGTATCCGCAATGACGTAAAATGCTCCACTTTTGAGAACACCGGAGCTTGTTAGGAGCACTCCTGATACATTATCTTCTAAAATATCAATCTTTAGCGGCTTCGAACTTGTGAGCTTGCCTGATTCTACTTTTACCAGAATCGGCTCGAATTCATAATCAAGGTAAGCGACATCATCCCGCGCTTTTTGAATCGTATACGTCCCATCTTTAAGATAGGCCGTAAACTTACCCTGATAGATACTAACTACTCGGGTATAAAGGTCAGTTTTCGCATAAATCGTTCCTTTCGCAATTGGAACCCCTGCTTTATGTACGGTACCGATAAAATTGTCTGCAGGCATGGAAATGACCAGGTTAGGCAAGCTGGATTTCCCTCCGGTTACAACAAATTTAATTGGTGTTTCCAACGGTACATTCTGTTGTTGGCTTTCATCAAAATACCCATCGATATTATATGAACCATCCTTAAGGAAAGTGGTAAACTGCCCATTCGTAATATCTGGATAGTAATAATAGCCCTCCCCATTCGTCGGGTAGATAAACAGATTTCCCTTTGTAATTGGCTTTCCACCTTTTTCGATTGTACCTTTTAGATTATCACGATCAACAACCAACGCCATTGCCATTTTAGCTGCTGTGACTTTTGCCTGTTTTACTTCAAATACAAAAGAATAAGGGTTTGTTTTCTTTGTTGCCTGATTGTAAATGTTAGCAATTTTATAATGACCATTAGAAAGTGAGGCTTCATACTTACCATTCTTCACCGTTGCTGTATAAGCAATCTCTCTTTCACATGATTGACATACTATCTTTACCGTACCGTTGATATTTTTTTGAGAAGACAATTTTACGGATCCGCTTATATTTGTCGGTTGGCCTTGTATTTTCAAGGATGCAGTGGTCAATTTTCCATTTGAAACGGTAAAAGTAGAATCAACCTGATAATATTTGGCGTCGCTTTTATTAACATATTGGTATGCTGTGTATGTGCCGTTTTCTAACGGTAATTGAAATTGATTATTTCGGATCACCGTAAAATATTCCGTTAACGCTTGATCATGCTTGATGAAATAAAGTGTTCCGTCGGAAATTTTACCAGATACAGGTTGTACTAGACCTTTAATGTTATCCTCTTTCAGTTGAATCTTAATGTTTGGTGCGGCTACACCACTTCGGACTGTAAAGCTATGATAAATGTTACCAGCGCTTTTCTTCAAATGATCTGTGTAGGAATGGACGTTGTATTCCCCAATTGGCACATTAAGCTGAAATTGGCCATTTTTAATCGTCGAATAATAGGCTTTATTCGTTGATTTTGAATAAGTCGTCACTGTCCCTTTCCCAATCGGAACCTTACCCTTTAGAATCGTTCCCTTCACTAGAATAAGTTTTGACGATGCTGCTTCAACTTGCTGATTTTGCCAAAAAAAACAACTACCAACGAGTAGTAGTAAAACACAAATAACGCTCAAAAAACGACTCATCTTTCTGACTCCTTTAAAGTTGGAACAGGTCATCAAAATCAAATATAATGCCCATCACCATTAATTTTTCCTTATAAGATTGATATTTCTATCATAAACAATATTCTGAAAGTTTTATAGGGTATAATTGGAAAATTTATTAAAATAAGGGGTTCGCTACTTTCGTTAGTTGGGCATATCGAGGTAAACTTGGGCATAAATCATAAAACATGGGCATATCCCATAAAAGTTGGGCATTCTTGCAAAGAAGTTGGACATAAATCTTGAAAGTTGGAAATAAGTGTTCAAAAGTCGGGCATATATTTTCACACTTGGGCATATATCGAAATGGTTGGGCATTTTAGCCAAAAGTTGGGCATATCCACGCGCTCTAAAAAGATAAAAATAAACACATCCTATAAAATTCATTCAAAACCTACTTGAAAATAAAAATCAAGACACCTTTTTTAATAAAAACCATCTAAAGAATGCATTTAACAGAGATTTTGAAGCTTTCATCGCACTTATGCCCCTAATAATATACAAAAGCCCTTTTGGATGAACCAAAAGGACGATTTATCGCGTGTTCCACTTTTAATAGAATAGCAACTCACATTACTTATCTTCGTTAGAACCATTTACTTTATAAAAAAGAGGGAATTTTCGAGTGGTTATTAACCTAACCAAAAATTCACTCTTTATTGTTTCTGAATTCTTTATTTTTACATATCTAAATCTGTGAAAGCGTAAGGTAATAAATCCTTTAATTTCAGTTCTAAAATTTCTTTCTTCTCATTTGTTAGATAAACGGGCATATCAGGTAAACAAAATTCTGCCATAACTTGTCTGCAGATGCTACAAGGTGGAAGAAAATCTTCGGTATCGCCTGCTACAGCGATCGCTTGAAAATCGCCCTTTTTGTAACCATTTGTTATGGCCGTGAATATAGCGGTTCTCTCAGCACAATTTGTTGCTCCGAACGAAACATTTTCCACGTTTACTCCATTAATAACGGTACCATCTTTTAGTAGTAAGGCTGCTCCAACTGGAAATTTTGAATAAGCCATATAAGCATGTTCTTTTATCTGTCGTGCACTTTCCACTAATTGCTCTTTATTCATAGGATCCATCCTTTTCAAAGAAGAATGAACTTTTTCAAGTTCCCTTAAGACCAACCGAGCGATTGGCAGGATTTACATATTACTATTTTTCTAATTATTTGTCAACTTTTATAGTGTATATTTAGTAAGAAATATTTACTATCAATATTCATCCTCTTCCAGTTCTTCATGTAGCCCTTCGATAATAGAAAAGCATACTTGAATAAATCTCGACGGAAAAGTGTCTCAATTCTTCTCCTTTTAGAAATAACATATCTTCCATCAGGACAAGCATAAGATGAGGTAACGACCTTTTTTGGAGAGGAATACTCAAAATGATGGCTAGGGCGAAGTTTTTTTCATCGGTATATGCGTTTCTTTCGATTAGTTTTTGGGGTGTTTCATTTGTATCTACCAAGTCCGTGCTAGGAAAGCTTGACCCCTTTTCTATCATTGTGATTCGTTTTGGAATAGGAGCACTATTTTTATTGTTACTTTTGCTATTGCAACGTCAGCGTTTACTTATCTCCCTTAGGTACCTTCCGCACTTAATGGTATTAGGTATCCTTGGGGTATTTGTTCATCAGGTGCTTCAAGCAACAGCTCTGTTGACGATTGATGCCTCTTCTGCTGGTTGGCTTATTTCCCTTTCTCCCATCTTTACTGTGATTCTTGCAATGATTTTTTTAAAGGAAAGGTTGAATGGTTGGAAAGCAATTGGAATGGTCTTGGCCATCATCGGTGTTCTCCTAGTCACCATGTCTAGAAATGGACAATCCCTACATATTACGATCAATATCGGCTTTATTCTCATGATCTTAAGCACGTTAAATTGGGCTGTGTATTCGGTGTTGTTAAAAAGTTTAAAAATACCTTATCCCCCTCTTTTAGTGACCTTTTATATGAGTTTAATTGGATTGATTCTTACCACCCCTTTTCTCATTCGGAATAAAGGTTGGGCTGCCCTCTCTACTTTGAACCAAACCGAGTGGTTCCATTTGCTATTTCTTGGTGTCTTTGTATCAGGGATTGCTTATTGGTATTGGGGGAAAGCGCTTGAGGTTTTAGAAGCTTCAAAGGTTTCTATGTTTCTATATTTGGAGCCCCTGGCAACTTTAATTGCTGCCGTTTTACTTTTACAAGAAAAAATTATTCTATTAAATATTGCAGGCGGTATCATCATTATTATTGGAGTGATCATTGTGAACGGCCAGCTAGTGAGTTTGTTGATGAGACTATTCAAGAAAAAGCATCTCTAAATTAATTTTTCTCTTTCAACATTTAGGCACAACTATTTAACTACTTTAATATGATAAAGATAAATTTTATTAACACCAAGAAAATAATGAAATAGGAGGATATCATATCGGATGACTTTATTAGCTAAGCTAAAGGAAGCATTAGATCCTTTAAAAAGTCCGACAAAAGCTGAACTGAAGGATGTTTTATTAAAACTCAATCTCACGCTTGAAGATTTTCCACTTCTGCCAGAACCAAATGAGGGGAAACCTTACAATCGTAAGCTTCTTTATAAAAGTGACGAAGTCGAGATGCTTGTCATGAATTGGTCTGATTTAGACTGTGCACCTCATGATCATGGAGATTCTCATGGATGGATACAGGTCATTTCAGGTACTTCGCTCAATACCGTTTATGAGGTGAAGGGAAATAGCCTACCTACCGAATTGTTTCATCAATTGCATCATGAAGGTAAGTATTTTTTTGCACCCAAAAAGGGCATCCATAAAATGCAAGCTTCGAACCAGACAGATTTAGTAACTCTCCATCTGTATTCCCCCCCTATCTCCAACATGATTGTCTATGACTTAAATAAATGCGCTGCTTGTGTCGTATCAGACGATTGCGGAGCATGGTGGCCAGACAATCAAAAACAAAAGCTGAAAGAGATAAGATTACAGGAGCAGTGACCGATTTTGGTCACATTTTTTTTATTTTATAAATGTCATAGATTTTTTCAACTTCTTATTTTCATCGTTTAGTTGAAATGTTAGATAACTTTTTACCCTGCATATCAAACGTTTTTACCGAGATATCAAACGATTTTGGAACTATATCAAACGATTTCACCCGGATATCAAACGATTTTGGAACTATATCAAACTTTTTCACAAATTCGACACATTTAAGTTTGTTATTTTACAGAAAAACCTACTACATACTATCCGAAGGTAAGGTGCAACGCTGATATTTACCTTTTTAGCTAGGATATTTACCGCTGCGGAGCATATATTTACCTTTTCGCATTGGATATTTACCTCTTTTGGCATAATATTTACTTTTTTCACAAATTTGCCACAATTCAGCTTGCTGTTTTTACAAAAAAAAGATGCAAGTACCGCAATAATTGCGATACCTTGACACCTACTTCAAAACGAACTATATAATTTGTTTACTCTTCAAAGCATTTCGAATCCAATTCTTCCCTTCCACCAATCTTGTGACAAGCATGGCACAAACGGTGTTTCCGGTTGAATTAAGTAGAGTGGCTGGTGCATCAATGATCGTACTAATCACTGCGATAATTGGTAATGTTTCTGGTGGGAATCCATAAATGCTGATAATGAGCATTTCACCGACCAATCCGCCTCCAGGAATCGCTCCCATCACCGCCCCAACTAAAAAGGCAACAGCGAGTATGCTGAGTATATTCGGAATACTTGTTATGTCCTTTCCAAATAGAGCAAATAGGAACACAATTTTCAGCACTCCACCAAAAACGGAGCCATCTTTGTGGGTGTTGGCACCAAGCGGTATTATGGTTTCAGCAATATCCTTCGGTACTCCCATCTTTCTAACAGCTGCTAAGTTAACTGGAATACAGGCTGCACTTGAACAAGTAGCAATCGCGGTCACGGATGGAGTTATTGCATTTTTCCAAAAGAGTTTAACCCCTTTTTTCCCACCAGCAATGAAAGCATATAAGGTGAAGAAACCAAAATAATAAATGAGTGTTAAGACTAGATAAAGAACAAATGCCCGTGCATAACCTTCTAAAATTTGTGGTCCCAACTCTCCGATAACCGCTGCAAAATAACAGCCAAGTCCAATCGGTGCATAATACATCACAATACTAACCATCTTCATCATGACGGCAGTACCAGCTGATAGGAAATTGGCAACTGGTTTTGCCTTTTCACCAGCCAAAGCCGTTGAAATTCCAAACAAAAGAGAGAACATAATTAACTGAAGCATATTACTTTTGGATAACAGTAAATGAAAATCAGGAACAGTAAACGTACTAACTAACTGACTAAGGAAAGAGATTGGCTCTTGGTCCGTGGATTCTGAGCCACTCATCATTGCCTTAATGGCCTCCACATCAGTGGTTTCAAGTGGTTTGATAATGGAAGCTCCCAATAATCCAAGGACGGCTGCAATAGAAGCCGTTACTAAAAAAACGACTAGAATGCCACCCATTATTTTTCCTAGCCGTTTCATTCCATTCATATTCGAAATGGCTGACGCGATACTAAAAAATACTAATGGTACAATGATCATGAACATTAAATTGAGGAATAAATCGCCAAATGGTTTAACTATGGCGGTCTGTTCTCCAAAAATCAAACCTGCTACCCCACCAATTATAATGGCAGATAGCAAGACTACCGTGAATCGATAATTTTTAAAGAAGGACTTCATCAATAACACTGCCTTTCAGACTATAATTCTACTATACATGTCTATTGGAAAATCATATCTGAGTTCTCGTACTAAGTAAATGACTTTCTATATTCACGAAAAAATCTAAAAATATTTGCCTGTCACGCCGTTAATAGATAGGTTACAATCAGTGTATTAGGTTAGTATTACTTTTTAGGAATAAATCATATGATATTTAGAAAGGGGAGGTTTGACGTTATGCATAGGATAAAATGGATGATTAAAAGTTTCCTACAAGAACCTTTGTGGTTTAAAATACTAATTTCTGGAACATTACTACTTTCCATTATTTTGAGCAGTTCATTTTTTTCTAATCATGCTTATTTTCAAAGCTCCTCCAAATTAGCTGCGGCCATCTTTTTTGGTACATATGCTATGAAATTTAGGAGAAATCTTGTCACTACTTTAGTTTTACTTACAGCAGCCGTTATATGTATTTTTCTATCCATTCTACCCATATTAAAGTGATAACGAGAAGTTGGTTATTTTTTGAAAAGCCTCTAAAATGGATAATAAGTTTTGATAAGGGTTAGAAACCTTTTTATCACCATTAGTAGACCATTTCGCAAAGAAATGTGTCTTTTTTTTTTAGCTATGTTAACGACCAGTATTTGAGATGGTTTCAATTCTTAGACCAAATTAGGCATCGAAATGATGACATAACAGTTAACAAGATGATTGTTGAAAGCTCCCTGTTCTCAACTTGTGTTACCTATGATAAACTTGTGTTATCAGAATTTTCCAAATAGAGAACATATAAGGAGGAGAAATATTGAGAGAAACATTATTAAGAGTTGGTACAACTTATCTTCCAGTCACGGATGTAGAACTTTCTTCAGAATGGTATGTGAACAAATTGGGGGCTGAATTAAGTTATAAAGATGAAGATAAAGCGATACTTAACTTTGCTAATCAAAGCATATTTCTTGTAAAGTCTGATGAAAATCAAAGCTCAAATTTTTATGATATTTACGGCGAAGAACGTTTTTCATTAACTTTTGAAGTTAACGGGTTAAGTGCTTTAGAAGCTATACATAAGGATTTTAGTGAAAAACAAATTAGAGTTGGAGAAATTGAAAACAGAGGACACTCAGGAAGGAACTTTGTTTTCTATGATTTAAATGGAAATAAATTTGATGTTTGGAGCGAATTGAGTCCAATATTTAAAGAAAAACACTTAATTTCCCAATAGGCTATTGTAAATCGGTATATTTAAACAGAGAACTCAAAACTATTGAGTTCTCTGTTTATTATAAAAATCAACAAAATCCTTTAACAAAGCTTCATTTTTATATCCATATTTAAAACCACACGACTGGGGACTTAGAAAATAATTAGCCTTAAGCAGGTTAACCTAATTAAGACTTTTGTGTGTTACTTTGTACAACAAGTCATTCATGTTCTCGGAAATTCACATTCCTTTTATTTTAATGATTTCTTCAAATATAACTCGTTCATATTCCCCAGGTTTTACCTCGATGTGTAATACCCTATTCAACGTGTCCAATTCTTGTACCACCCCGACGATTTCGGACTCAAAACCGTTTCGCCAGAAGGATACTTTGATTGGTACGTTCGTAGCCATTGCTTCTCCTAATAGCTCGTCGAATTCATCAAATTGGTTTTCATCTAGTTCTGGTTTTCTGGTACGGAAGTAGTCACTTCGAATATCCCCTAGCAACTTCACATGCTCCGGCATAAAAAATGCTTCTTGCCATTTCATTTTTCCACGATCCCTAATGGTCATATCATCACCTCCATTCTATATTATATAAGAACATTTGTTCTCTATGTATTAAATTCTAAAGATAATAAAAAAACCTTCCACAAAAGAAGGTTTCGAATAGTTGCCTTAATTCTCGTTAATTTAATCCTAAAGCCTTCATGGTGCCTTGTCCAACTACTCCGTCTACTTTCAATTTATTGGCTTTTTGGAATTTTTTCACGGCTGCTTCTGTGGAAGGTCCAAATACCCCGTCTGCACCATTTGTGCTATAGCCTTTACTTGTTAGTGCTTGCTGCAATTTTTTGACCTGGGCACCTTTCATGCCTAGTTTTAGAATAGTGGTTGTAGGGATTGCATCTACTGGAACTGAATCGGGGCCAGTTACTTTGTAACCATTTGCGGCCGCAATAGAATGAAAGGATTTCTTGGAGGTTGTGATGATAACAGGTGTGTTCACTTTTACTTGATCAAAAAGCCATTCTACTTCGTCGTCGTACATCCGAATACAACCGGAACTGACGTATCCTCCAATTGATTTCGGATTATTATTGCCATGGATGGCATACGTTGTTCCCCAAGTCCCTCTCGCATTTAAGCCAAGCCATCTGTCGCCAAGCGGATTCCTTGGGTCGCCACCAGGAATATTATCGGTGTAATACGGACGATTTTTAATTTTGTTTACGATCTTGAACTTGCCCTCTGGTGTATAAGAAGGTTTTCGTCCAGTACCCACCTTAAACGTTTTTACAAGTTTATGATTATCATAATAAGCCAATTGATTGTTGGCTTTATTAATAATAATAAATTCCCCGCCTGCCGCCATTGCTGGTGCCTCAAAAAATAAGATGGATATAAGCAGCATAATACTAATGATGATTTTCTTCATTCCCATCCCCCTTGAGTTAAAATTTGTATCACTTGCTAATTGATTTTTATAGAAAAACAAGCTGTGGTAAGCGATACTGTAAAAATTTCATGTACTCTATTAGACTAAATCTCCTCCATAAAGGTTGCATTTTTTACCCTAAATTGGTAACGAATTCCTGACCTTTTTCACGACAAAAATCAACATTTTCTTTAACTCAACCATAAAAAAAGACAAAACCATTTGATTTTGTCTTGTCATGATTGTATCAATATGTTCGATATCTTAAAGGGTTGTTGGTGCTCTAAACCAATATCTTCTTCATCTTATAACGGGATGACTTACCACCAACTAATACATTTGAAAGGCCATTTTCCCCTTTGCCTAAATGGACCAATATTTCAGAGGGACGATCCATGGTATATCCTTGTTCAAAAATAAACGGATCCCAATGATTTCCCCTACCGTGTTTCTCTAAATAACAAGCTAACGCAGCATTGGCCGTACCGGTTGCACTTTCCTCTTCTATATCATATAAGGGGGCGAAGTTTCTACAATGCGCTGTTGAGCCAAAGAGAGTATGGAGTGTGAAAACATGATAACCCACTACCCTATACTTTTGGGAAATTTCTTTTATAAGCGAAAAATTAGGCTTTAACTCATTTAATATCGAAAGGCTTTGAACCGGAATTATGATATCTCGGAGACCGGTAGAAACAATTTGTATCGGTAACTCTTGATGTAACTCATTTTCTTCTATACCTAAGCTAGCTGCGATTTCATCTCTTGGTAAGACTCTACTAAACTCCGGCAGCTTTTGAAGTAAAAATACCGATCCGTCTTCAATCAAATTAACACTTAACCGACCGGCTTTAGTCTCCATTAGGTAATCGCCTTTTTGAATCATCCCCTTTTGTGATAGTAACGAAAAGGTAGCAATCGTCGCATGTCCACAAAGGTCAACCTCTTCCTTTGGGGTGAAATAACGAATCTGGAAGTCAGCGTTCATGGCTTTCAGGACAAAAGCTGTTTCAGAGTAACCGAGTTCACGTGCTATTTCCCTCATTTGCTTTTCATTAAGACCTTCTGTATTCAGCACAACCCCGGCTGGATTCCCACCCTGCCCATCCTTCACAAACGCAGATAATTCATATACTTCCTTCCACATTAGATCTCCTCCTACAAGGTAAATTGGTGATATTTATGTAAATTCACTATTATTGAAAAAGCCAGCACTAAATAAGTACTGGCACTCTCCTAAATATTATAAATGATGTAAGTCCGCATTAAATACCGGTTCACTGGTGTTCGGTAAAAACCATAGTGTTTTCAACCCAATATTTTTTTCTAGAAACATATTTTTCAATTCTTCGATAAATATTCCGCGCGTCGGGTCGCAAGATGGGCTGCTTTGAATACCAAGCAATCCAACAATGTCATACCCGTTGTTGCGATAATCTTCAGCTTGCTGTAAAACGGGTTGTAAAATTTTCCGACAATGCTTCCGGTATTCCGGTGTATTATACTGCTCATAAGTCATCGAAGGACGGTTTAAGCCAAGAAAGGTAAATTCTGGGCATGGTAATTGTAAAAAACCATAGCCTTTCTTCATAGCCCATTCAACAGCCGAAAGAACGGCACCCTCTGCCCTTGCCTCATCATCTATGACGGTATTTTGATTTAATATACAATGAGAAACTAGTAAAATCTGTTTACTACGCTGCATGACGTTTTTCCCTCTTAATGATTTTTGATAAGAACGGCATTCGGCTAATCAAAAACATGACAAGTAAACAAGTGACAATTTTATCTACTAAATTACCCGTAATACGCGATATAAAGGTTGAGGCAAATACGCTTTCACCTGATGATCTTAACCATAGGACAATTAAATCCATACCGCTCCCGTTTAAACCGCCATAAACGGCAACAGCAATCGGTGTGCCGATTAGCGGTGCAACGATTGAAATAAGGAGACCAGTGCTTAAAGCAACATACCATTTGGCAAAATCAAATTTTCTTGCGATAAAACCTACTACCAAAGCAATCGCAATATTGACAAGTCCAAAGAAAATGGCCGAAGCCCCCGTCGTCGCCCCCATAACCACATTGGTCAGTCCGCCTGTCAAAACACCCCACCATGGGCCAAATAATACTGAAATTAATACCGTCCCGATCGTATCAAGGAACAAAAGAGGAATTTTCATCATTGATACCACTGTTCCTAATACTACGTTCAGAGCAATCCCCATTGCAGAATAGGTTAACATCATGCTTTTCTTTGTTTTCATCTTTTCTCCTCCATTTAAAAAGATATTTTGTTTTTCTACTTGCGTTCTTTTCGACATCACCCCTTAAATAGGTTAATGAATTCCTCTATAATGGGTCTATTTTCAGCATCAATCAGGTTGGTCAAATAAAAGCTCCTTTGATAGGGCGGGAAATATTCAATCATCCGAACACGATTTGCTTTTGCAGCAGGAATTGCTGCAAGCTTTGAGATAAAGCTGATTCCAATATCCGCTTCCACAGCAGCGATGACCGATTCCGTGCTGCCAATCAATAGGACGTTGTTTAAATCAGACAGTGTTAGTCCTTGTTCCGTTAGGTATTCCTCCATCTCTTTTCTCGTTCCGGAACCTTCCTCACGAATGACAAAATCATATTGTTTAATCTCCGTAAAGTCTGTTTGATTCAATTTAGCCAATTGGTGGTTATTCGATGTAATCAATACTAAAGAATCGGATGCTATCTGCCTAAATGTTAGCGAACTAGATTCTTGGCAAAGTCCAACAATAGCAAGATCGATTTGCCGATTAGTAAGTTTTTCTAACATTTCTTGTGAGTCGCCAATTTCAATTTTCACATCCACCATTGGAAATAGAGTACGAAACCTCTTAATCCATGTCGGTAAAAGATACGTTCCAGGAATGGTGCTCGCACCAATGGTCAAGGATCCAGTAAGGGTATCCTGATACCTGAGCAAATCATCATGGAGCTTATTCCAGGTTCTTATCATTTCTTTTGATGCATGGTACACAAGTGTCCCTGCGGCCGTAGGATGGGTCCCAGAAAGCCCTCGGTCCAAAAGTTCAATTCCAAGTTCTTCCCCTAGACTTTTTACCTTCAGGCTAACGGCAGGCTGAGAACTGTTTATTGCCGAAGCAGCTTCTGAAAAACTCCTTTTTTCAACCACCATAATAAAAGCTTCCAGTTTCTTTATATTCATATTTACAACTCCATAAATATATAATATTTTTTTATAACTAATATTAATTTTTTTTATATCCTAGCCAAAAAAATATATATGGTTCATGTCCAAGTTAATTTTATTATATTGAGGCGACTTTAGAAAGATGGTTCATCCATCACTTTAAGGCAATATTGTGATTTTTTTAATAGATATTTTATACGAAGGTAATTGGTACCGACTTACACATACATTCAAAAAAAGAGAGCCACCCAACTGGGGAGCTCTTTTAGTCTTTATCCTATGGTGTTCTTCCTATTGGCGTACATCACCTATACGGATTCCTTTCTTTTATGAACTCTTGCGCTAATGCCAATTATCATTTTTAAAGGAATAACTTAGATTAAAAGATAACTGTTTGTTTGATTAAATGCTTAGTACTTAAACTGACCGTCACAAATACAAGCAGTGATGCCAAAACGGGAATGGTGACACTATGCATGCCAAATACATTGCTATGGAAGTGATAAATATAAACATACGAAACAATCCCAACAATGATGGAGGCAATCGCACCGTATTTATTGGCCCCTTTCCAATAGAGCCCCAACACGATGTTCCATAAAAAGGCCGATTCCAGTCCGCCAAATGCAAATAGATTTAACCATATAAGAAGATTGGGTGGACGTAAAGCCAATATGACAATGGCCATTCCAACTACGGTTGTCACAATAAAGCTTAAGCGTTTGATTTCAACATCATTTGCAGTTGGTTTTATAAAGTTTAAATAGACATCTTTTATAAGTGTTGAACTTACTAATATTAATAACGCATTCACCGTTGACATAATCGCTGCCATTGGCGCTGCCAAGACTATTCCCGCTAGAATAGGTGGTAAAATTTCGAGCGTTAATGTCGGCATCACTTTGTCGCCCACTTCAATCCCAGGAATTACGGCACGACCGAATACTCCAATTAAATGCATACCAAACATGATGGTTCCGATTCCAATGGTTCCAATCAAGATCGCACGATGCATTCCTTTCGAATCTTTATAACTCATCGCGCGCACGGCGATTTGTGGCAAACCAAGGACACCAATCCCAATTAATATCCAGAATGTGGAGACATAAAGTGGCAAAAGGCTTCCGTCTGCCCCATACGGTGAAACGAGATTTGGATTCTCAGCAACAAGTTCTGTCATAATCGCAGAAACCCCGCCGCCCTCTATGATGACTGCTACTAGTAAGATAATCGTACCGATAATCATCACTAATCCTTGCATGGCATCTGTTAAAGCTACTGCAGCAAATCCACCAATAATCACATATACAAGCACTGACACGGCAAAAATGAGCAAGGCGGCAAGGTAAGATAAACCGGTTAATGACTCAATTAAACGTGCTCCCCCAACCCATTGCGCAGTCATTGACGAGAATAAGAAAACAAATATTGCTATTGCTGAAAGCAAGACAATGACATTCGATTGATAGCGAGCTTTTAGGAAATCAATTAACGTAATGGCTTCATATTTCCGTGCAATAATCGCAAACTTTTTCCCTAAAATCATCAAGACGAAATACCCCGCAGGTAATTGCGCCATGGCAAGCAATACCCAGCCTAAACCTGTTTGGTACGCCACACCAGGACCACCAATAAAGCTCGATGCGCTCCCATACGTCGCCATCATCGTCATCGCCAGGAGGAATCCCCCCATCTCACGTCCACCGAGAAAATACTCTGATAGAAAGGAGTCTGATTGTCGAACACGTGCATTTGCCCAAAACCCAATAAGGAAGATCATAACAAGGAATATTGCGAGTGGAATGATTACTTGCCAGTGCATTCATCATCTTCCTCTTCAAGTGAAATTTCAGTAAAAAAGAACTTAATAGCAATGAAAATGAGTATAATCATGAAAATCGTCCCAGCCATGCAGCTATAGAAGAACCAAGCTGGAAAACCAAAGATAAACTGATAGTTTTTCGGGTCCTGATTGCCAAGACCATAGGCAAAGCCAAACCAAATGGCAAAATTTATGATTACAAGAATCATACCGATCCATGCTTCCCGGTGGGCAATTTTAAAGCGATTATCCTCCATAGGTTCACACCTTCTTTTCTAAGGGATCCTGTTGTCAGGCGCTGTTCCATGAAGCTGTCTGACGGCTATTTTAATGTATTATTTGTCTAATAATCGGGTCTTCATGAATAAATTGAAGCGCTAGCTTATTATAGTTATCATCGTGAAGAATCGTATAGCGATTTGGTTTAATGCTTGGGGCTAGCTTGATTGCTTCGGCAAACTCGTCTTTTTTTAAACCAAGACCACCTGTGTACTGGAAAAAACCAGTTCGTTCAAATACCTTTTTGATTCTATCCACTCGATGGTTTTGAATATTAGCGACAATGTATGTGGCGACACCGACTTGAATTCCATGCATTTCAGGTTTTTGTGCGATTTTATCTAAAGCATGGGAAATGAGATGTTCACTCCCACTAATAGGATCGCTGTTTCCGCTAATAGCAGTGGCAATCCCACCCATTGTGGCAGAGCTAATTAATTCTTTCAGAAGGATCGGATTATGGATGTCATTCATGGGCGTCCGAATAAAGCTGTTCACTGCTTTCTTGCTTAACATGGCAGCAAATGCGTTCATTTGACCAACACCATTTCTTTCCTCAAACTCCCAGTCATAAAGCGCCGTGATATTGCTCATTAAATCACCTATCCCCGCGAGTAAAAAGCGGTCCGGGGCTTGATGAATAATACGTAAGTCAGCAATAATTCCATACGGCACTTTGGCAGGCACGGTTGTCTTTTTTCCATTCACATGGATCGAACAATTGCTGCTAGCAAAGCCGTCATTGGAGGCTGATGTAGGAATACTGATGAAGGGAATTCGCCTTGAGTAAGCGATATATTTTCCATAATCAATCATGGAACCGCCGCCAATCGCGATGACAACATCATAACGGGGAATGGAAAAAGCCACTTTAATTAAATCATGTAAATCCATTCCTGAATCCAAAATGATGGTGTCGACCTTTTGATTGGTAGAACACGCTTGTATGACGGTGTCTTTAAATTGCTCAAAAGTAAACCCATCAAAGAAGACTCCAATCTGAGAAAATTGATGCTTCCTCAGAATATCCCCTATACGATTTAAGGCTCCGTCGCTTATTTCAAGAATGGCCGGAATGGAAACACTAGTAACAGGGGTGTTCATTTAATGGAGCACTCCCTTTTCTTTCAAATAGGTTTCAATTTCTTCAAATCTCTCAAAAGGTACAAATGGGATTTGATTTTCCTTTAGGATTTGTTGCAGACCGTTTTTAGCAAATGTCATATCAGCAAAAGCGGCAGGATGGCTATCTGGTTCACTATCACCGGCAAAATAAATCATTTCATATTGACTCTTTAGTTCCTGAATCACCTTTGATTTATCTATTCCGTACCTTTTTGAATAGTGAGGATGGGTATCATCTAATTTTAAGTGAACATTATTTTCTTGGAAAAAGCCTTCGTTCGATAATACTTTAACATTTTGAATTCCATACTTTTCTAATATGTGATAAATATAGTAATCCGTGCCAGCGCTTAAAATGAAAAAGTCCGCACCATTCTGTTGAATCATTTTGACAAAATGAGGTACATACGGATCAATAGGGATGGTGAGAATGTCCTCAATAATCTTTTCTTCCTCCTGGTGTATGGACTTAAAGACCGTTTGTAAAAAATCAATATCCAGTATTTCCGCAGCCTTCCATCGTTTATAAAGTTCATTTCCTTCGGGGAAATACTTATTAATAATCAGCCAATAGAAATCTTGGTTTGAAATCGTTCCATCAAAATCAGAAACAAATGCCCATTTCTTCATGATTTCATCTCCTTTACATATCTAACCGAAATAGAGGCTGTATGATAACATTTAATTAATTCTAATTTATTGACCATTTTCCAAACTCTAGAATTTTGGGTTCTTTCTACTACTATTTGAAAAATATGGTTACTGACCTCATAGAAAATTATATCAGAATTGGCAAAAGATTAGAATGAATCTCTAAATGGCAGCTCTTATCACTAACACTTTTGTACATCTAAAACAAGCAAAGCTGGTTGATTCAAAATGCTCTTTATCTCATTGCTCCTATCATGGTATTAAATATGTATGTTTGTTTTACAAAACTGCTTTTCCTACCATGATAACCATTATCTTCATACAGCATTCAAATAAGTTTTTTCCTGTTCTTTCTTGAAAATCGCCGTTCGTATCGATTTCACTTTCGGTCCTGTTCGGACTCTTTTTTACTTTCTGTCATAAAAGAAACACAAAAATAAGCAATGCCACGAAAAGAATTAGGCATTGCTTTACTATTAAACTCCTAAACTTACAAGCCTACTCTACACTCCCTTGGGAATAAAAAATCCATAAGGCTACAATTCTTTTATATACCAAGCGTCCATCGCATTATGGTCTGACCCATCTAGAGCTCTTTCAAGTAGTTGAAAACCTAATTTGACGTAAAGAAGATTGGCTACTTCAAGTTTGTTCAATGTTTCTAAGTAACAGTGTGTATAGTGTTCCTTAGCGAAGTCGAGTGCTACATTCATCAATCCCTTCGATAGACCCCTACCTTGCACTTCGGGTCTAATGTATAGTTTTTGCAACTCGCAAATGCCGGCCATTTGTCCAAATGGTGCAATCCCGACTCCTCCAACCACTTCATCTTGTTCATTGACCGCAACCCAATATTTTGCATTCCGTTGTTCCTTATAAAATTGGGCTAGATTGCTCAACTGAGGGTCGAAATAAGCTGTTCCTGGAATATCTAAGTTGAATGATTCCAATGAGCGTTTAATGATTTGTTCCATTGATTGATTGTCTTTTTCCTCTATTTCACGAATTTGCATGGTTTCATCCCCTAGTTCAAAATCATAATATTCTTCAACGCTACTAACTAATTTGCTCAAGAATCTGCTATCGTATCTCTAAATAATTCAGAATAATAGCGAATGGAATTGCCATTTCTTTTTGCCTATGCTATCACTTATTTAGAAAGTTTTTCAAATGATCATACTGTTCCTTAGCGTCATTCCAGCCCAACTCATAAAGATTTTCTAATCGTTTTTTGTTACGCTCTACCCTTCCAACCGGCATGGCCATACTTGGTCGGATCACAAAGACATTTCCGAGCTCTTCTTGTTTATGAATATAATCGAGCGTTTCATTATAGAGTTTATATCGTACCTTCAACTGGTCATTAATTTTAGGATGCTTTTTATACTTGAAAATCGAAGACATTTTACTTGCTCGTTTAAAATAACCTTTTGGTTTCGTTAAGATAATGACATTTTTTTGATATCCATCGATTTGTGCTTTTTTTATCGGAATCGGGTCAACAATTCCACCGTCCAAAAGGTGTCGCTTGTTGTATTCCACACTTGAGGCAACAAATGGCAGTGAACTTGAGGCTCTTAATAGTTTGACGATATGGTCATGATGCTGTCCTTTTTCAAAATAAACCGGTTCACCTGTTTCACAATCAGTTGTGACGATTACGAATCTCTCAGGACTTTTAATAAAAGTATCCAGATCAAATGGTACTAGTTTATTTGGAATTTCATCAAAAATAAAATCCATTCCAAAAAGTTCACGATTCTTTATAAAATTCGATAACGATAAATAACGCTTATCCCCAACATACCCGAGATTCACCTTTTTGTTACGACCGGCTTGTCTGGAAAGATAGGATGCACCCATACAAGCTCCAGCTGAAACACCAATGATGTATGGGAAGTATAGGTCTTCACTCATAAAATATTCTAGCACTCCCGCTGTGTATAATCCACGCATTCCGCCACCTTCAAGAACAAGTCCTGCGTCTATCATGGTCTACTCCCCCATCCCGTCTATCTATTCTATAAAGTTAATGAACATATCATATCAAAATATCTTATATAAATATTACATATTCTAACAAAACTACTTCGAATATGTAAATTTTTTTAACTTCCCTTTGAAACGCAAGAACCGTCCCCATGTTTCGCATATAACTTGCTTAATATCATCGCTTTTCTTTATAATTGATTTTAGGAAGATATTAAATTTTTAGAAAATTTTCCAATACAATCTTTGTAAAAGTTCTCCTACATTCTGAATTTCACTTTCCTCTAAGATTTAACTTCCTTGTTTTGGTAAGTGTATGTTCGTCATCTATTAAACTCCTTAAAATCATGTTTTTAGAATTTTTTCTAAAATGTCTTGAATTATTTATTCTCTTTGTCATGAATTCCGTTAGAAGCAATATTAATGATAATAATTCTAGTTTCTAAGATTCATAAAACTAGATGTTTATTATATACTACTAAACTTATAACAAAGGAGAGATTAAGATTATGGATGCTAAAACCAATAGCAACATGGAAGGATGCCCGTTTCATGGCAGTGCTACAAGCAGCAAATCATCTGGTACGTCAAATCGAGAATGGTGGCCAAATGCATTAAACTTGAATATTCTCCATCAGCATGATAGAAAATCGAACCCAATGGGTGAAGAATTTGATTACGCGAATGAATTTGAAAAGCTAGACTATGATGCTCTTAAGCAAGATCTTCACAATCTCATGACAGACAGTCAGGATTGGTGGCCTGCTGACTATGGACATTATGGACCATTTTTTATCCGAATGTCTTGGCACGCTGCTGGTACATACCGTATGGGAGATGGCCGAGGTGGTGGTGGAACCGGAAACCAACGTTTTGCCCCACTTAACAGCTGGCCAGATAATGGCAATCTCGATAAAGCCAGACGATTGCTCTGGCCAATTAAGCAAAAGTATGGGAACAAGATCTCTTGGGCCGACTTGCTTCTCCTAGCAGGGAATGTTGCGATTGAATCCATGGGAGGAAAGACAGCAGGTTTTGGAGCAGGACGCCCGGACATTTGGCATCCTGAAGAAGACATCTATTGGGGTACTGAAACAGAATGGTTAGGCGATAATCGTTACACCGGTGAACGTGACCTAGAAAATCCGCTTGCTGCAGTTCAGATGGGGCTTATTTATGTAAACCCTGAAGGACCAAACGGTAAACCAGATCCGCTTGCAAGTGCCAAGGACATCCGAGAAACCTTTGCACGGATGGGAATGAACGATGAAGAAACCGTTGCCCTTATTGCTGGCGGGCATACTTTCGGTAAGGCACATGGTGCAGGCGATGCCTCTCAGGTAGATCGTGAGCCAGAAGCTGCTCCGATTGAAGCACAAGGCTTAGGCTGGCTAAGCTCGTACGGTTCCGGTAAAGGTCGTGACACCATCACGAGTGGTATTGAAGGTGCATGGACCGCTAACCCTACTCAATGGGATCATGGTTACTTTGAGCTATTGTTTGGATATGAATGGTGGCTGACAAAGAGTCCTGCCGGCGCATGGCAATGGCTTGTAGTCGATCCAGCTGAGGAACATCTTGCACCTGACGCAGAGGATCCATCTATCAAAGTGCCAACCATGATGACAACTGCTGATATGGCATTGCGTCATGATCCAGAATATGAAAAAATTGCTCGCCGTTTCTATGAGAATCCGGACGAGTTTGCCGATGTATTTGCACGTGCATGGTTTAAACTATTGCATCGTGACATGGGTCCTAAAGCAAGATACCTAGGTCCAGAAGTTCCTAAAGAAGATTTTATCTGGCAAGATCCTGTGCCAGCAGGTAATTATGATTTATCTGATACTGATATAGCAGAGATTAAGGCTAAAATTTTAGACTCAGGACTTACCGTCAGTAAGCTGGTAACTACGGCTTGGGCTTCTGCCAGTACCTACCGTGGCTCCGACCATCGTGGCGGTGCGAATGGTGCTCGTATCCGTCTTGCTCCACAACGAGATTGGGAAGTGAATCAACCAGAACAACTGGCACAAGTACTTCAAGTTCTAGAAGGCATTCAAGCTGAACTAGATCAAAACATCAGTCTGGCCGATTTGATTGTTCTAGGCGGATGTGCCGCCATCGAAAAAGCTGCTCGAGATGCAGGCTTCGATGTAACGGTTCCGTTTGCTCCAGGCCGTGGCGATGCCACACAAGAGCAGACGGATCTAGAAAACTTTGAAGTGCTAGAGCCAGTCGCGGATGGTTTCCGTAACTATCAAAAGCAAAGATATAGTGTAAGTCCAGAAGAGCTACTGGTCGATAAGGCTCAACTATTAAACCTAACTGCATCAGAAATGACAGTACTAATTGGTGGAATGAGGGTTTTAGGTACAAACTTTGGCGGGACACAGCACGGCGTCTTTACCGATTGTGTCGGCCAACTCACAAATGACTTCTTTGTGAACTTACTTGATATGGGCATCCAGTGGAAGCCTGTTTCTGAAAACGTCTATGAAGGACGCGATCGCAAAACGGGGGAACTAGTGCGGACAGCTACTCGAGTAGACCTAGTATTTGGTTCAAACTCTGTCCTGCGTTCCATCGCAGAAGTTTATGCGCAAGATGATAACAAAGAGAAGTTTGTTCGTGATTTTATCGCTGCTTGGGTTAAGGTAATGAATGCAGATCGCTTTGATCTTAAAGCAGTGAACCTTAAGAAAACTCAACTTGCAGGTAAATAAGTAAATGAAGAAACCGCCGTCCCATTGCCGGCGGTTTTTTGGGCTTTAGATTAACGTAGAAATGGTGTTCCGTACCTACTTTAACGAATCAAGTTTACTGCTTTATTGCATTAATAAAATTTAGACCATCCTTATTAGTACCATATGAAAAACTTATTCCGCTTCCTTCATGATATCCCATAAATCCTTTTAGTAAATAAAACACTTTGACTTCCCCATCAACATTAATTTCTACAGAAGCACCATCAAGTTGCCGAATATAGGTCCCTTCAGCCTGAACTACATCATATAATTCCATTGTTTCTTCCAATTTGTCTACCAATGTCCCTTCTTTTGCTCCTACTGGTGGGCCTTCTTCTGTTTTTCCTTTTGTTACTTTAGTTGGTTCTTCAGAAACTTCTTGTTCCTTTTCGATAGCAGCAGTTTCTTCGATCAGATTCGATTGTGATTCTGTTTGAGCCTTATTTCGCAAATCAGAAATTGTTGAACATCCAGAAAGGGCTATAACCATCAACGATGTTGCCCCTATCATAAATCCCTTTTTCATCCTTCTCATCCTCTTTTGTAGTCTCTTGTTTAATAGTCGAGGTTTTAACGAAAAGATTACCTTCTACTGATTAACCACAAAATCCTTTTATACCTCACCATGTAAATATGACGATTTAGATTGAAAAACGTATCAAATTATTCAAGAAAAAGGGTGTGACCTTTTTCAAGCTGTCACACCATGGAACGGAAACCGTTTGAGTTTGGAAGGGACTATATTGAAGTGTTTCCTAAACGATATGCTTTCGCTCGAAGATTGGGAATGACTTTCTCAAAGTGTTTCCTAAACGCTATGATTTCGCCAGAGTTTGGGAATGACTTTCCCAAAGTAATTCCTAAACACTCTGCTTTCTCCCAAGTTTGGGAATGACTTTCCCAAAGTGTTTCCTAAACTTACTGCTTTCTCGCAAGTTTGGGAATGACTTTCTCAAAGTGATTCCTAAACACTCTGCTTTCTCCCAAGTTTGGGAATGACTTTACCAAAGTAATTCCTAAACTCCCTACTTTCTCGCAAGTTTGGGAATGACTTTCCCAAAGTAATTCCTAAACTCACTACTTTCTCGCAAGTTTGGGAATAACTTTCCCAAAGTAATTCCTAAACACTCTGCTTTCTCGCAAGTTTGGGAATGACTTTACCAAAGTGTTTCCTAAACTTACTGCTTTCTCGCAAGTTTGGGAATGACTTTCTCAAAGTAATTCCTAAACACTCTGCTTTCTCGCAAGTTTGGGAATGACTTTCTCAAAGTGTTTCCTAAACTTACTGCTTTCTCGCAAGTTTGGGAATGACTTTCTCAAAGT
>NZ_JBTOOE010000022.1:0-76030 GCF_054786815.1 Pseudoneobacillus rhizolycopersici
AAACATAGAATGAGGTTCGATGGAACCTCATTTTTTTCGATGATACTATATATAACTGCGTCATTTGTTGCATAGAGAGCCATAATATACAGCTGAAAATATACAGGTATTTATTCATTTTACCTGCTATATTTTCAGCTTTTTCTTTCACTTTGGTAGTATAGGAGAAGGTTTAATTAACAAGGTATTAGATTTTTTAAGGTAAAATTTATAGTGTATTTGTATAGATTATGGGGGTGTGGGTAGTGAGTGCCGATTTAATTAGTACTACCTTACAAGCTCATTTTTGGTTTACCATCTAAGAAAAATAGAATAATCAATAAAAAAGCACCAGTTGTTCTGATGCTTAAGAAAGTCCAGTTATATCATTTGCTTTAGTTTCAAAACAAAGATTTACCGTTCTGCCTTTTGAACGGGTTCTATGTTGTGTAAAAGCAGGTACAGTAAATATTTCACCAGGGAGTAGAGATATAGTTTTCTTATTTTCTAAATCAATAAATAGTTCTCCTTCAAGGACCATAAATAATTCATCTGTGTCATGTTCATGCCAATGATAATCGCCATCGATTACTGCTATTCTTAAAACATGATCGTTTACTTCTGATACTACAAAATTTGTATAGTCGGTTATATCAGAAACACAATGAAGAAGGTTTACTTTTTCTAATATTTTGTTCATTTTTTATGACTCCTATCTTTATTTATATATTAGGAATCTTATAATACTTTTGATAGTGGATACAATTGTCAGCCCCTTAAAAACTAGAAATTTATAGTTATTATGTCGATTTATGACTCTAATTGTGCAATTAACGATTGGCTGTTATGCAACTATCGAGTGCGTTTTTTCCATTACAAAAAATAATAAGAAGTCCAAAATATGAAGATTCTTATTTCATTCCTTGACGTATCCTGTGCAAATTAATTTGGTCAATGGCATTAAAGGCACATTTATTAGTGTTATATTTCAGTCCTACAGCCAACGAGTAGAGATATTATTGCTTTTTGAAAATTCTATAATTTGTTATGATGAACTTTGTAAGTAATTAAGTAGAGTATACAGAGGAGTGCTTAAAAATATGGAATACATAACACTTAATAATGGGTTAAAAATGCCAATTGTAGGTACAGGTACAAATACTTATGGAAAAGAAAATAACGAGTATAACGGGGCACTAACAAATGAGATTCCCGAACTTGGTTCAGCACTTGAGTTAGGATACCGGTCAGTAGACGGAGCCATTATGTATCGAAACGAAGAGCTTGTCGGAAGAGTTTTAGCAGAAAGCACAGTACCTCGAGAAGAGTTATTCATTACGACAAAGGTTCCAGCCAACGAAGAATATATTTCTTCAAAGGAAGCTACTCGAGCAGCTATCGATAACAGTCTGAAAAACTTCCAAACAGACTATCTCGATCTGCTTCTTATTCATTTCCCTATCGAAGACAAAGTACAACTTAAAAACACTTGGGAAGTCTTTGAAGAATATTACGAAGCGGGCAAACTAAAAGCAATCGGCGTTTCAAACTTTGGAAAAAATCATCTAGATGAATTGAAAGAATTCGCTAAAGTGAAGCCAGCTGTTAATCAAATACAAATTAACTTAAAAGAACCTAACAAAGATCTCTTTGCCGTATTAAAAGACGAGGGCATTACACCTGTTGCATGGGGACCTATGAAAGCCGAAGCCCATCAAAAAGAAGTTTTGGATGAAATCGGTAAATCCTATAATAAATCTGGTGCACAAGTCTTATTAAAATACCAAATCCAACGCGGTGTGGTCGTTATTCCTAAATCACACAACCGTGAAAATCAAGCATCTAATATAAATCTTTTCGATTTCGTATTATCTGCAGAAGATATAGAGAAAATTGAAAACTTATAATTAGGTAGTCCTTCGTCCTAGTGATATGAATAATATCGCTAGGATTTTGATTTTTTAAACAATGAGATTGGAGTAGTACCGTTTTTTATTGAACTTAAGGAGCAGATATATGGTTTGACCCAGATATTATTATTGAGTCATAAAACCTACACGTTTTTCTTACATGGCTTTTTTTTTGAAAAAAATCAAACCAATCATCTTTTCGTATAGAAAAACTTATTTAAAAACATGCACTAGAAAAAATATAAATCATATATAGGAGATATCCGTTTACAGATCTGCCCGAACATGAAAGCCCACTAAGGTGCGATAGCACCCCCTTAAGGGGTGGGATGAAAGTGAGGTCAGATACGAAGTACCATTGAAGTTTATGGTACTTTAAGTATCTGAAATTGTTTATTTTTTTTGGTTGTCATTAAATCAAGTATTATAGTATAATTAAAATAATAAGAACATTAGTTCTGTTTATTGAGTTAATGATCCTATAATACCATTAAAAGTATTTGGCCGAATAGGTTTTTTGACAATGGAGAAGGGGTAGTCCGTATAAGTGTCATGCATATAATGAAATCAACCTAGATGCTGAAATGACACTAACAAACGGTGTACTAAACCAAAAAAATGGGTGAAAGGAGAGGTTTATAGTGCCCCGGAAAAGGAAGTTGACCCCTAGTTTTGTCTTAACATTGCCCCTTCAAGTTAGCCACTATGAGTCACATATTTTAAATAAACGATTTGAAATCGCACGCAAAATCTATAATGCTTGTTTGACAGAGGCTGATAAACGCTTGTCCATCATGAGAGAGTCAAAAGCCCATCAAAGAGCCCGCAAACTACCTAAAACAACCCATTCCGAGAGAAAAATACGATCCGTCACCTTTCAAAAACTAAACAAATACTACCAATTTGAAGAATATTCTCTACATACCTATGTTTCACCCATGCAAAAACGATACAAACATCTTATCGATTCTCATTCCGCACAGAAGTTAGCTACTCGTGCTTTTAAAGCTGTTCAAAAAAAGCAATTCGGTGAGGCCAAAAAGGTCCGTTATAAACGCTTCGATGAATTAGAATCGGTGGAAGGAAAAACGAATCAAGCTGGCATTCGATTTAAAGATAATATAGTTCATTGGTTAGGTTTATCCCTACCCATCATCTTAAAATCAAACGATAGCTACGCCCACCAAGCTCTTTTATCTAGAGTGAAATATGGCCGAATCGTACGAAAATGGATCAAAGGTCGTCATCGATACGACGTTCAACTGATTTTGGAAGGGACACCGCCACCCAAGTATAATCGTGTGGGGAAAAAAGGCCAGCTTGGAAAAGGGAAAGTGGGGATGGATATTGGTACTCAGACAGTGACCATTGTGTCCGACCTAAAGGCCTCTTTGCTTGAACTAGCTCCGAGTGTAAATGAAATTCAAAGAGAGATTCGACTCATTCAAAGAGCGCTAGACCGTAGTCGTCGGTCGATGAATCCTGAGAAATATAGGGAGGATGGAACCATCAAACCTTCACGAACGAAATGGGTGTACTCGAAACGCTATCAAAAGAAAAAATCCAAACTTCAAGAGCTACAAGGAAAGAATGCAAGTAAACGTAAACAAGATCACGGCCATTTAGCGAATCAAATCATCGAACAAGGACATGAATTTTTCATCGAAACGATGAATTTCAAAGCTCTTCAAAAACGTTCAAAGGACACGAAAAAGAAAGAAAATGGTTCGTTTAAAAGCAAAAAACGATTTGGTAAGTCTTTAGCGCGAAAGGCTCCGGCGATGTTTGTTTCGATTCTAGAACAAAAACTAGCTAGTATGGGAATCGAACTAAAAAAAATCCACACCGCAAAGGTAAAAGCAAGCCAATATAATCATGAAACAGACACCTTTGAGAAAAAAGAATTATCTACTCGGTGGAATCTCTTATTTCATCAAAAAGTACAGCGGGATCTGTATTCTGCATTTTTGGTGACAAACGTAAATAGTTCGCTAGATCAAATTGTCCGAAGGTTCTGTATAGAGGGATATGATCACTTTAAGCGATTGCACGATGAAGAAATAACAAGAATTCAAGCAAGTCCAAAAAAGAGAATCCAAAGTTTTGGCCTATAAAAGAACGACGGTTTCGAAACGAGCCGATACAGTCGTTAAGCACCACAAAGGTGTTTGGCTGTAAAAGTCTTGAGTAAACATTTTGTAGTGTCTATATGTTGTATCCTATCTTCACTGAGGTTAGGAGAGAGTATAGAAGAAACAAGTCAGTCGCTCAAGAACCCCACTGCTTCAGCTGTGGGAGTTTCAGAATGTTTGAGGAGGATATTATGAAGCCTATGTTACCTAGTGAAAAATATTTCGGTAATTTAGAACTCGTTTATGCATTTTATGGTGCTATGCCTACAGGAGTTACTGTTTCAGAAACCGGTCGTATTTTCATTTGCTTTCCGAAATGGGGAGACGATGTTAAATTTACGGTGGCGGAAATTGTTGGGGATAAATTGCAGCCTTATCCTAATTTACAAACTAATTTGGTTAACCTCGAGAATATCACAACGACTTTCATCAGTGTCCAAAGTGTAGTGGCTGATGGAAGGGGAACGCTTTGGATATTAGATACAGCGGCACCTAATTTTTCCGAACCTATTAAAGGCGGGGCAAAATTAGTTGCTGTTGATTTAAAAACCAATACAATTAGAAGAGTATATACCTTTACAGAAGATGTTGTCCTGCCTACAACTTATCTGAATGATGTCCGTTTTGATTTTCGTGTTGGAACAGCAGGATATGCCTATATAACGGATTCCTCTTCAAAAGGACCAGGAGCTATTATCGTCTTAGATTTATCAAATGGAAACGCGTTTAGACGGTTAAATGGGGCAAATTCAACTTCACCCGATCCCTATTTTTTACCGAAAGTAGAAGGTCAAATTTTAATGAATCGAAACAAAGATGGTTCAACTTCTCCATTTAGATTGGCTTCTGATAGTCTTGCGATTTCTCCCGATGGAAAGATATTATATTTTGCTCCACTAACCAGTCGTCATTTGTTCTCAATTTCAACAGAAGCCCTGAGAAACAGAGCGATACCGGATATGGATTTACCTTATCATGTGGAGTATTGGGGAGAAAAAGGTGCGTCTGATGGAATGATCACCGATGCAAAGGGAACTATTTATGCTGGAGATTATGAAAACAACAGTATCCGTAAAATATTGCCAAATGGCATAATGGAAACTATCGCACATGATCCGAGAATACTATGGCCGGATACTTTTTCAATTGGCCCTGATGGATACTTATATGTCATTGTAAACCAATTACATCGGCAGCCTAGATTTCATTATGGAAAAGACATACGACAGAAACCTTATGGTTTACTTCGTATGAAAATTGATGAATTTCCTACTCCGACCTTTTCGTAATAAAAATAGTCAATTTATTGTTTTCATTATATAGTGTAAAACAAAAACGAGTTAGCAATAAGGATTAACGTTATTTACTTCCGCCAAATAAACTCATAATGGTTTAAAAGGAACAGTTTGTTTTACTGTTCCTAAAAATTTTTTATAATGTCGGTAAGTTCAATGCTGTATTGATATTATTTAAATCCAAACTGATCTGTTCGTTTGTATCCCAAGCATGGTACCATCCTTTTTCTACCATATATGCAGATATTTGTTCATGCATATCAAGAGCTTCCACTAAATGGCGGGTGAGCATTTCTTTAATTTCCGGTGTTCCTGCCTCCGTAACGGCCATGGCATAATTTCTAATTCCACTTTTAGCTGAAATGAGTAGATCCATTGCAACGACTTGATCCGATAGTGCGTCCATTCCAGTTAAAGTTTCAATGATTGGATTCATGTTCATTCATCTCCTAATTTACTGCTTAGCGTTGGAAAGGATAGAAGCATATTCTTGTAATTGTCTCGTAGATACATCAATGTCTTGCAGCATAATATCTTTTAATAGCGGATCTGTAACTAACGCTTTCATCGTTTTGGATTTAGTTAAACAAGTGGTCTTAAATGCAGCCATCTCATGGACCTCAAGAACTTCATGTAAGGCGTAGTTCATTTTTTATACCTCCTTCCTCAAGGTTTCAACACGACTTTTATACAATCATCCATTTTTGTGTCAAAAATCTCATAGCCACGCTTTGCTTCACTAAGTGGAAGTACATGACTTACAACATCTCCTGGATCAATTTTTCCGGTCGTAACTAATTCAAACATATATGGCATATAGTGGATGACAGGTGCTTGACCGGAGCGGATATTGATATTTCGCTGCATAATATCTCCAAAAGGGAAACCATTATATCTGCCGCCATAAACGCCAGTAACTTGAATTGTCCCGCCTTTACGCACTGCTTGTGAAGCCATGATAAACGCACTTAATGCTCCGCCATGAAGCTTCATTCCGCTTGCAAGGAACTCCATATCAGTCATTTTACCGTCCATACCAACTGCATCGATGACAACATCAGCACCGCCTTTGGTGATTTCCTTCAAATAACTTCCAACATTTTCATGGTCTTCAAAGTTAACAATTTCTACTTTGTTGGTTCGCTTAGCGTGCTGCAGGCGATAATTGACATAATCAACGGCAATGACACGCTTTGCTCCTTTTAGCCAACAGAATTTTTGAGCAAAAAGACCAACCGGACCACAGCCAAGAACAATAACGGTATCTCCATCCTTTACACCTGCATTGTCAACACTCCAAAAACCAGTAGTCATCGCATCGGCAATAACTGCTAACTTTTCATCTGGCTCTTCACAAGTCTCTGGAATTTTGAAATGAGTAAAGTTGGCAAATGGCACTCTTAAATATTCAGCTTGCCCGCCTGGATAACCACCTGTCGTACCAGAATATCCGAAATAGGCACCCATATCACCATTATCATTTGAATTATCACATTGGCTTTCCAAATGGTTTTTACAGTAATGGCATTCACCGCATGCTATATTAAAGGGGATAATGACTCGATCTCCCTTTTTTAGCTTAGTCACACCTGGACCAACTTCTTCGACGATTCCCATTGGTTCATGGCCAATAACATAGTTTTCTTGTAGGTTAGGAATCATGCCATGAATTAAATGTAAATCAGACCCACATATAGCTGTACTCGTTACTTTAATAATCATGTCATCTGGTTTTTCAATCTTTGGATCTGGAACTTCTTTAACTACAACATTTTTAATTCCTTGATACGTTACTGCCTTCATTGGTTACAGCCTCCAGTGTTAGTGTTCATCAGGTGTCCGGTCAAACATACCTTTTCTATTGGTCTCAACAGGGAATAGATTCATTTTGCCAATCATCAATGTATTGTTGACAGAGAGTTGATCTAGTTTATACTGTTCACTTAGTTCGTATGGATGGAACCATTTTTTATTAATCATTAGTTCTGTAATTTCTTGGTGCATGGCAATACCTTGCATTAACTGGTTTCGTAAGAGAGTTCTAACATCAGGTGATGCAGATTCCGTTAATGCCACAGCTATATTACGCACACCTTCTTTGGCACGAAGAAGTAAATCCATCGCAAATGTAGTATCTGCTAGCTCTGGTACGTGTAGCGCGTTTATAGGGTCTAAATAGTCCTGGTTCAATGAATTTGCCTCCTTTTCAATTTACTATTGGTGTTGGACGGTTTTGAGGAACTGGAGCTTCAAAAGGTGCACGTTGATAAACTGCCTGTAATTCTCCAAGCGCTTGCATGGATTGTTCAACATCTTTTTGCATTAATGCTCTCAAATCATGATCAAATACGAGTCCTTGCATTAGTTTTGATTTCGCTAAGCAAAGGGTTTTAAAATTGATAACTTCATGTAAATCTAATGATTCATGATCGGCTAATTTTTGATTATCCATTTCTAATTAACCTCCTTATTCGTTAATAGAATCAATTGTATTGTTCCAAAAATAGGAGGGATTTTATTATTGGTAAATTATCTTAAATGGTTGGAATATTCAAAAGGGGGAAAATTTATTTATTGTGATGCTGAGGATGATTGCTGCGACGGTCTTGTTTTTCTTGTAGCTAAAAAAATGTTCAACCAGAAATATCTGGTTGAACTTGTAATACGAAAAAGGAAGAAAGAAATGCCTTATCCTTTTTACTCTTGTGTTGCTTAAGAACCTCCATCTTACGAAAAATCGTATTTATTATTGAAAAGACGTCTTATAACATACATTGAAAATCTGACCAATAAAAAGGAAAAAGAAAGCGAATAAAAAGTAGTTTTCCAATTCCACCCTTTTTTATATTTAACAAGCTGTGTATTTTTTTCTAGCCATAGCTCCGTAATAGTCATCGGTACACTGAAATACAGAACTTTTAAAAGGCACTGAAGGATACGAGAATCCTTAGTCAGTTGATTATAAAATACACAAGAAATTGGGAAAAGTATGTAATCAAACACCACACTTGTTTTAACTTGTTTTGGAAATTTGGTGGGATAATTAACATAACCTTTATTTACAACCAGTTTATCGACCAATGAGGCATAATAAGCTTTTATAAAGAAAACAAGGAGCCAGTCCTTTGCAAGTGGTTTATTAATTAAGTAAATAAAAGAACTAATACCAAAGAAATAAAGCAATTTTATAAGGTTTTTTTCAAATTTTCGACTCATGTTTAGCACCTCCATAAGATAGGTTATCTCTGATGCAGGTGGTTATACTTAGGACATTCGAAAATTAGATAAGTAAACATTGAATAGACAAGTCTTTATTTTGATATAAAATTGTTTCCTAATTATGAACTTTTTTACTTAAACACTTTAAAATAAACACCTTTAAGTTTATTGTTCTTCTACTAAAGGGTGACATATCCAGACCAATGACTGGATTCATTCTAAATCTCTTCCTAAGCTAGTAAATTACCAGTACCACTAATTCCTCTAGGCAGTGTCACAACTTCGCTTGTTATACGAGATCTATGTCCCAACCAGCCTAAACATGTTTCTACAAGTGGGGGGGCGAACGGTTTAGTTGACGGGATCAATGCACCACGAGCAGTTAGGTTCTACCCTGGCTACTGTAATAATAAGACCAAATAAAATAAGGTCAACTAGAAATATTTTCTTATCTGGGTAACCTTAGAATACGAAAGGGCAGGTTTGTGGAAAAAGAAGGTATTTAAGGCTTTTTTATAGAAACTGTTAATATTCTGATAAAGGGGGTATTAAAAAATGACAGAAACAACATTACAAAATAAGACTATTAAAGTACTAGATGAAATAAAGTTAATAGGGTTTCGAGTTTTATGTCCTGGTGACCAATATATTATCGAAATACCTAAAGCGTCATTAAAGTTAAGTGAACGTATTAGTGAAATTAAACATGTCATTAATCCATCACTACAATTTGGTGCATTTGTTGTAGAGAATAGTACTGATGATGAAGATGGCTATTGGGTTTGTGTTGAAGTTAAAGAGTACGAAGATATTCCTTCTGATATGGTTACTCTAACAGTACCACCTCAAAGATATGCTGTTTCAAGATATAAAGGTGCTAATTATAAAATAATGGATGCATATAATGACCTACATCTGTGGATTGAAAAGAACAAGTATAGAAGGCTAAAAGATAAATGGCATTTAGAAAAAATTTATAGTTGGAAAGACACTGAAAATGTAGATATTGATTTATTAGATACTATTCAATAATATCAATCCTACATGAATTACGGTCATACTATGGTCTTTTCCTATTGCTATGTAAGTTTGTGAAATTGTTTACTTAAAGTAAACGGGTGCGATTGTGCCATAAGATGACAAAACAGAAAGCCGAGAATATTCGAGTTTTTATTCAAAAAGACTTGTTGTTCTCGACTTTTTTTGATGCGAATTTTTGTATATTGTTCTGTAGATTTATGTTCATTTCAAATCTCACTTCCTTGAGAATCTATCTATTTTATTCTATTTTGCAAAATTTTACCAAAATTGAAACTACCTCTCTTCTCAATCGTATAACCAGACTAAATAGAAAAAAGGAGGACTATAATGCTTCGTTATCTCATGTTATTTATTCTCTTAACAGGTTTAATCGGTTGTTCGCCAGGGCTAAAAAAAGAAACAGTCATTCCATTAGATCTCCCCCAGGATCAGAAAAAGGCTGTTATGACTACTACTCAACATGAAAACTTATACGCATTTGCGAAGCTTTATGGATATATAAAATATTTTCATCCTTCAGATGAAGTGACTGAACTAGATTGGAATGAGTTTGCTATTTATGGAGTGGAAAGAGTACTGCCCGCTAAAGATACACTTAAATTAGAAATGATTTTGAAAGAATTGTTTTTACCAATTGCCCCAACCATGCTTATTTCTACTAATCAAAAAGAACTTGAGCAATCTCTTATAAAAGCGCCAAAAAGTTTAGAAGAATATTCCTTAATAGCTTGGGAGCATTCAGGTGTCAGTGGACCAAATGAAGAGGTTAATAGTATGTACGAGAGTAAACGGGTACAGTCTGAGGGACATAATGAAATACAAGTCTTTGACCATACGTTACAAGGTGGGGAATCGTTTATAAAGCAAATACATAATCAATTGTTTGTTAAGGTACCACTTGTGCTTTATTCTAAGGATTCGCAGACGTTTGGAGCAAAGTCAAGCAGACCATTTGAAGAACTTGTAGCAAAGATATTTGAATACAACGTAGCCGATGAACATATTCTTCATGCTGCTGATCTCGTTGTTACATGGAATGTCCTTCAACATTTTTATCCTTATTTTCATACTATTAACACTGATTGGGAAGAAGAGCTCACCATTGCCATTCAAGAGGTCCTATCTGGAAAGGAGTTTGAGGGAACGCTTACCAAGATGTTAGCCACGTTGCATGATGGTCATATTAGAGTAGAAAAGGGCTACAATCAAAGATCCTATTTACCAATCGGTTTGGATGAGGTGGAAGGTCAAATTGTTGTTTCTAATGTTGAGGAGATAGAGACCATTAAACCGGGTGACATCTTACTATCGATAGATGGAGAAGCAGTTAAAGAAAAACTGCAACTTGTTAAAACGCATATATCAGGCTCATCACAGTGGACAACGTTTATCGCCTTACGAGAATTGGTTTCTACACAGACCAAAAGCTCCTCCCAACTGGAAGTAAAAAGAGGAAATGAGATTTTGGAAGTACAAGTTCCTTACTCTAAGTATCTTGTGCCAACTGATCCCTTTAAACGCCAAGCTTCTTTTTCAAGGGTCTCTGAAGGTATTATATATATTAACTTATCTGAATCCAAAATCGAAGAATTTATTGAACACCTTCCAACTTTAGAAAATGCAGATGGGGTAATCTTCGATTTAAGAGGTTATCCGAAGAGTAGTATTGAAGAAATTCTGCAATATCTCACACAACAACCTCTTCAATCTGCCATCTGGAAGGTACCACAAATAGTTTATCCAGATCATGAAAAAACACCAAGCTTTAATACAGATGGAAGATGGCTACTCGAGCCCAAGAAACCAAAATTGAGCGGAAAAATCGTTTTTTTAACAAATAGTGCTGCCATTAGTTATTCCGAGAGTATAATGGGAATTGTTGAACATTACCAATTAGGAGAAATCGTTGGCCAACCAACAGCTGGCGCTAACGGTAATGTAAATTGGATTGGAACCCCAAGTGGGTGGGCTGTATATTGGACTGGGATGGAAGTTATAAAGAATGATGGAACTCAGCATCACCTTATAGGCATTCAGCCTACTGTTCCACTAGTACGAACCATTAGTGCCATGGCTTCGGGGAGAGATGAATACTTAGATAGAGCAATCGAGATTATTCGTTCTCAATAATAATAACAAAATTTCTAATAATTAAGAGTGATGTTCAAAGCTAATTCGATGCATTCTATATTATTTTCAGCCAAGAATATCTGTCTCTAACAGTTTTCCGGTAACAATCCACCTTAAATAACCCAAATTATGACGGATCCTTAGCGTTTCTTTTGAAAAGAAATCGAAGAATATTGAATAATATCTTAATAAGCTAAAGGAAAGCTATAATCCTATATAAAAATTATTCTAAAGCCGAAAGTATGCAGCTTTTATGCAGAGTTGTGTAATTCTCGGCTTATTTTATTGGTTATTCGGAACTATGACGCAGATTACTTCCTTAAAACAAGACTTTTGCTTATATAGGCTTATTTTGGATAAGTAGTTTCCAGATACCTTAGTCGCTAATATTCAATTTTCTAGAATGATTTAACCAACGAAACAGTGATATCATAAAACGCCCCCGGTGTTCCTTAGAGCCTTAGCAATGAATTAAAATACCAGCTGGCTTCTGAATCCAACTGGTAATTATGTACAATCAATAATATCATTCATTTGGGAAGTATGGATTCAAATGAATAAGAACTTCTTCTATATTGTCATATTTATTCATGAGTGCCTGCTTTATTTTCCTTGAAATATCATGACCTTCTTTGATTGTTTTTTCATGGTGAATGGAAATTCTAAGATCTACCAAAATATAGTGGCCATGTTCTCTAGCTCTCAACCTGTCGATTCTTTTGACACTTGGAAAAGAGGAAATAATGGATTTATATTCATTTAGGATTTCTGTGTCGATATTACGTTCCAATAATATATCAAACGCTTCTTTCAGAATTTCCCTTGCTATCTTGAATATTAAATAAGCAACTACAATACTTGCTATTTTATCTCCATAAATGAAAAGTGTAATATTTAATTTATCTCCCAAAATTGAAAGAATTACCCCTATTGCTGCAGCGACTGAGGCAACAATGTCTGCTTTATGGTCAAAAGCTATAGCTTCAATGGCTTTACTCTTTTGCTCTTTGGCCTTTTTTAATGAATACCTATATAGAAACTCCTTCGAACCAAATGAAATGATTGCAACCCACATAGCCAGTATACTTGGAGTTTGAACTGGATGAAAGAAACCAACAATTGCTTCATAAACAACATATAAAGCAACGATTAGTAATATTCCCCCTACGACTCCTGACACTATGACTTCCGCTTTTCCATGTCCATAAGGATGTTCTTGGTCAGCGGGCTTATTTGCAATTTTTATAACTAAGAGGACGATAACGGATGCAAATACATCAGCTGCTGAATGAATTCCATCTGCGAATACCGCATCACTATTTCCGAACCAGCCAACCGCTATTTTTCCTATTGTTAAAATGATATTACTAATGACACTTATCCAAGCTACTTTTTTAGCTAATGATTCTCTTGTCCCCAAGATGAAACCTCCTTAAAAGCAATCACTTTTAGTATATTAGCAAACGAAGTTTTGGTGGGTCTAGGGAAACATTATTGTCAGAAGCTATTCTTCTTAGAAGTATAAAACAGTTTAATTCTAGTCAAAAAATGTTGCCCATAGTAAAGAAGATGAAAAATAAATTTATTCCCTATGAAACCTGTCTTTTGAGATACAGAATTTAAATAATAAAAAATAATAACTGATGATAGTTAAAATTGAGCTGGATGGAAATTGTTGAAAACAAAAATGCAGTTATTTCATTAGAACATTCTAATGAGTCATATTATGAATAATTTCACTTAAACTAACGAAGGCTATCCTTCCATAAGCACATATCTTATATAGCTAAGAATATTCAAGGTTTTATGCATAACTTGACTATTTTTAGCTTTTTTCATTCCTTAGGGAGTAAAATTCAAATTTAGTCCATGAGGATTTAGGAAGGGAATAACGAACTCTTAGTCGAAATAAACAAAAACGAAAAAAATGGGGTTTAGGGAAAGTACTTTAGATAAGGAGCGATATTGAAGTGTTGATCTTGCTCTATGAATACATTATAGAATAGGATGTGATGTCATTGAGGACAACTTGTCCGCAATGTCAAAGTAAAGATATAAACCAAATTAGTTCAATATTAATTAGACTATTGTTATCTTGTTACATATTTTTATCTTTCCTATTTTTTTCGGGTGGCATATTTTATGAATCGTTATTAGCTCTAATTCCTTTTGTTATTCCATATAAATAAATGCCAAAACTGTAATACCGCCTTTGTAAAAGTTTTACCTCAATTTAGTAAGGCTAGTTTATATGGTGAAAATACAAAGTTATTAGTGTTCCTAGTTGGCATCTTACCTTCAATATTGATAATTACTTTACTAATCACTCTTTTTCCTAATACTGGATTAGGTAGAATTATCTACTTACCATTTATATTTATCATAAATAGCATAATAATTGTATCAAACTTTAGTTCTGTGAATAAAACTAATCCTATTTTAACATGGGGTATAACCATCATTTTTACATTGCTACTTACAGTTGTATTTTACCCCCAAGAAAATGGACCTCATGTTGTTAAACAGATATTTCATTACTTGCAATGATTTTAAAGACAAATTAAATTATTTTTAAAGAAAATTTCTTCTGATGCTAACAAGAGCTTTCCTTAAATAATTTTAATTATAATTATCCAAGCAGAGAGACATATGTGAAAGTTGAGGGGGAGAGGACGATAAAACGAATTGACTTACTTTTAAAAGTACTAGATTCAACATTCGATAAAGAGAGTTGGTATGCCCCATTTAAAGATGCTATAGATGGACTTACAGCTGAACAGGCTATTTGGAAACCTTCTGGAGAGTCGACTAAAACCATTTGGGAAAATGTCAATCATCTGATTTATTACAAAGAGAGACTTGCAGCAAAATTAGGAGGACGAGATTGGATACTTAATCTGGACGGTAATGAAACCTTTCATTTTATCGAACAATCTAATGATGATATGGAATGGAAGAAAGTCGTTGCACGTTCCGAAAACGCTCAACGGGATTTAAGACAGGCATTGAGTGCAATGTCCGATAGAGAGCTTGATCAAAATTCACTAGAGAAACAACTACTGGATATAATGCTACATGATGCGTATCATACTGGTCAAATTATTCATATTAGAAAATGGCAAGGGTCTTGGCCACCAAATCGTTAATGGTACCAGCTAATAGGATCTGAAAGGAAAGCAAGTTCACCTTCACATATACTAAATGTATTACTTGGACTAATTTGCTGAACCCATTTCATTGGAAACCAATTAACTAAATTTACAATTAGTCGTCTTTTAGTGTTCATTAAAAGCGTAACTAACGGTGAGAATTTATTCACAAACGTTAGTTGTGATTAAGCACCTGCTGCTCAAAATTTAGAAAATTGTCAAATTGTCAAATTGTCGTTGGAGGTCTATCTTGGGTTATATAAAAAATCTACTTAAAAGAATGTCTTATAAGCAAATCATGCTCTTCTCCCTGTTGATTCTTTGTTTTGTGGCCTCAATGATGTTTGTCTATAACAATCATTCCCTCTACGAGAGTCCGATTGCAAAAGTGATAAAAGTGGAACTCACAGCTCAAACGGAACTGGTCAATCAGTTTGGGAATCAAGATCATTTATTCACTCAGCAACTGCTTGCAGAAATAAAAAATGGGGCAGAAAAGGGGAAGCTTATCCATTTGGTGAACGAATACTCTTCTTCCAAGGCGTTTGACCATGAGTTCAAACCTGGAAACGAGCTTTTCGTTAAAATAGGTGCCAACCTAGAGGGAAACGGGGATTTAAATGGAACCATACAAGATGTAAAAAGGGATAAATATCTTCTGCTTGTGGCATGGGTGTTTGTCATTTTGCTGCTAATAGTTGGGCAAAAACAGGGCTTGTACTCCATTATCAGTTTGGTCATAAACGCCATTCTTTTATCGTGGGCATTGGATGTATATCTCAATGATCCAAGGTGGAGTTTGCTGGTCATCTTCGGTATAAGTATTGTGCTTTTTACCGTCATATCCTTGGTGCTAGTAAACGGACTAAATGAAAAAACCTTTGCAGCCATCATTGCAACGCTCCTTGGAACGTTCATTTCCCTGTTTATTACTTGGCTAGTTTTATGGGGAACCTCAGAAAGAGGGCTTCGATACGAAGAGATTCAATTTATTACGCGTCCCTACCGAATGGTCTTCCTGGCAGGGCTGTTCCTCGGATCCCTCGGAGCTGTCATGGACGTAGCCATTACCATGTCATCCTCCATTTTCAACATGTTCGAAAAAAATAACAACATCCCGGTGAAAGCACTGATAAATTCAGGAATGGAAATCGGAAAAGACATCATGGGAACGATGACAAATATATTGTTTTTTGTCTATATCAGTGGCTCTATTCCTATTATGATTATCTATTTTAAAAATGCTTCCCCACTAGGCTATACCCTTTCCATGAACTTGTCACTGGAATTGGTCCGGGCGTTAGCGGGCGGAATTGGAATTGTCTTGGCCATACCCATCGGACTTTATACAACCATCTTTTTTATCAACCGAAAGAGGGCTAAACTATGAACGCACTAGTGGTGTTAACGGCCATTTTATTTATTTTGATGTATCTGATTGGAGGAAGCAAAGGAGCAAGGTCTTTCTTGGCTTTATTCTTTAATTTCGGCGTTGTCTTTATCACCGTCGTTCTTATGAATGACCCTAACCTGAACCCGATTATCCTGACTTTAATCGCTTGTGTCTTCATTAGTTGTATCAATCTTTTTTACATCAATGAAGTGAACCAAAAAACAAAGTCGGCGTTCCTTTCAACCATCCTTTCAACGGTTGTGTTGCTGGTCTTTATTTTTTTTGTAACAGACAGGGCAATGATTCAGGGCTTTGGCGAAGAAGAAATCCATGAGATGAGCATTTTCTCCCTCTATGTTGGGGTGGATTTTGTTGGAGTTGCCACTTCTGTGATCATCATGAGCACAATCGGTGCCATAACGGATACTGCTATTGCCATCTCATCCCCAATGCGCGAAATCCATTATCATAATCCGTGCATTAGCAGGAAGGAGCTTTTTAAATCTGGTTTGAACATTGGCCGGGATATCTTAGGGACAAGCGCTAATACCTTATTCTTTGCTTTTTTCGGAGGCTATTTGGCACTGCTGATTTGGTTCAAAGACTTGGCCTATTCGACAGGGGAGGTAGTAAACTCGAAGATATTCGGTGTCGAAATGATTACCATCCTATGTGCAGGCATTGGCGTTACTCTTGTAATCCCTATTACATCCTGGATTACTTCCTACTTTTTAGTTAAAAAAGGACAGGAGGTTGAAAAATCGTAATAATTCCTGTTAGGCTAATCCTGGTTTGAAAACTGAATTCAATCGTTAGTTAAGGCTCCCAGTTTTCATTAAAGTTTCTTATGATCAGACTTATGTTCTGATGCTGAAATATGAACACTATCGATAAAGATATTAATCCTTAATCTAAATAAAAATAATAAATCCTTAAGGAGCTAACGAAAATCAAAACTTCCAAAAAAAATCAATTTAATAATGCCGAGAATATACGGAATCTTATTCATCCCTGGTATAATCCGTTTTTGTTTTATTAAGGGTAGTACAGGAGATTAGTACAAGAACATATAGATAATAATCATTAGTTGTTAATAACAAAACAAGCACTCTAGAGACTATGTTTGGTTTGAAGGCAATCTGCACGTTTACGTTTTAACTTGATTTCTGATGTCAATTTAAAGCTAACCTTTGGGTACATAAACGGTTTGTTAAACTCAGGATACCGCGCGTTTCCTTGTATATCATCTTTAAGGATGCTTCAGTAAAAGTCTGTCGCTTTTCACAAGCCCTTTCTAATTGATGTGTTATATACTCACTCATTTCTTCGAAAGTTAGCCCTTCGAGATGAACTCGAGGAGGGTACTCTCAGGAAAATGCGGATTTACAACGCTAGGGAATTTCTACTATAAAAAACCCAACTTCTCTGCAAATTAAAATAAAGAAATTGGGCTTTCCATTAATTCAGTAAAGCATCCGATTGCGGAATGGAGTTTTTACTTTACAACTCTTTTACAATATTAACCTGTAATAACTCTTTCTTTCGGATAATGATAATTATCTTCATTATTGTTTTTTCCTCCGATGATAAGAAAGAAAGAAGTTAAACCAATTCTTCCAATAAACATTAAAATCATAAGAACGCACTTGGCAAAAATACTGAGGTCGGGAGTAATCCCCATAGATAAGCCTACTGTACCAAAGGCGGAGCAAACTTCGAAAAAAATAGCAATAAGCTGGTGTTGTTTGTCAGAAATACTTATCATAATAACCGATACTAAACACATTACAATAGCTGATAGAGTAATGGCTAGTGATTTAATAATATCATCCTGATGAATCTCACGATTAAAGATTTTGATATTTCGCTTTCCTTTCGCAAAATTATAAATAAATAACAGATTTAAAGCTAATGTAGTCGTCCTAATCCCACCACCCATAGAATTAGGAGATCCGCCTATAAACATCAAAATACCTAGGACCAAGAGCGTGGGCATTGAAAATTCTGTAATATCCATTGTAGTAAATCCGGTGCTTCTTGTTGATGCGGACTGGAAAAAAGCATAAAAAAATGATTTATGCCATGACATATCCTTAAAATAATTCTGAAATTCAAGTAGTAAGATAAGGATTGTTCCAAGAACAAGAAGAATTCCATATGTAATTGTCGCAAGCTTTGTAAATAATGAAAAACGGAATGGGTATCCAAGTTCTGTTTTCCCATTAAATAAATATTCCTTTACCTCGATTAATACAGGAAAACCAATTGCCCCAATGATAATTTGGATAATTGTCAGCAGTTGTACAAAATAATCACTCGCAAAAGGAGCATAAGACTCACCGGTAATATCCATACCAGCGTTTGTCGTCGCAGTAACTGATGCAAATAGACCTTGAAGAAAAGCTTCGTTCCAGGTAGGATAATAATTCAAGAAGTGAAACCCATAAATGATTGCCCCGATTAATTCAATTAAAAGGATCATCTTCAAAATATCTTTAACTAATCGAACGAGACCCGAAATTGAAAATTGATTATTATCAATCATTATTAGTTGCCGTTGCCGAAATCCAATTTTCCGACCTAAAAATAACCAAAAAAATGTGTTCATTGCCATAATTCCAATACCCGCAAATTGCAATATTAACATAATAATAAAATACCCAAATACACTATAAGTCTCGGATATATTAAATAGAGCCATACCTGTATCACTCACTACACTGACAGCCATAAAAACTGTATCAAAAAAAGACACTTCTACCCCAGACTTATAAACCGCAGGAAGACTAAATAATAGAATAGATATAATGACTGCTAGTAAATAATAGCCTGCAATAATTTGGGCAGGCGAACGTTTTTCCAGCCAGACTCGTACTTTGCTCACAGTGCACCCCATCAATTTTCGTATCGCTTTTACTACTTGATACTTTTGGTAAAAAAGCTAGCTTTCAAATTTATTTATGTATAACAGAGCCTAGCACTAAACTGTAGAAAAAACAACCTAGGATTAATAACCATTTGGATCCAATTATTTATACTGCCAACGAGCGTTTTTAGCTTAATTTGCTAATATGTAAAGCCGAGATTCACGAGTTATTATTTCATAAAACTTGTTTATCTCGGCTTTCTTGCTCTGTGAGAACCTGTAAAGATGTGGTTAGTTGCTTCAGGGATAATAAATAAACTTAAAGATAAATGGGATAGTCTTAGCCAGTACATGTTTGTTTTATTGTAGTGTTGAATCAGAACCATTAAATGGAAACCTAAATAAGGAAAGTCCGTATATTTAAGATAAAGAAGATTTTAAGGGGAGAAATATGAAATGATTCTATTAGGAGTAATTCTAATTATCATGGGTGTTTTAATGATTATTAAACCTTCATTTATATGGCGTATTGCAGAGAGTTGGAAATCAAACGATGGTACGGAACCTTCAGATTTGTATGTCTTGTCAACGCGATTTGGTGGAATTATAATGACCCTGGCTGGAATCGGTGCTGTTGCTGCTGTTATATTTTTAACAAGCTAACTCTTTTTAACCTATTGCTAATGAATCGAACAATCTAGTAATAGTGAGCAATGTTCCTTAACTAAAAACTAAATTAAGTAAACGTAAGAAAATGGCGGGAGGCAGTTTTATGAACAAGATAGATTTTGCATTCGCAATTTATTTAATACTTTTTGGTTTAGCCTTTTTTATTAGCTATAAATACGGATCTTATTTGACACGGAAAACAGGATTAATTTTTCCACCATTCTTTATCGCAGGAATGATAAATTTTGTATTGGGAGTTTTAACGATTATCGGCTGGGTTTTCTTCACTTGGCAAGTTAACGAATTTCTGTTCTTTGGAGGGCTAGTTTTAGGAGTGGGCTTATTACTTGTTGGTGAGGTCATTCTAATCATTCTTTTGTTGCTACGTCGAAAAAGCTTTTACAAATAAATGATAAAAATATAAAGACCATCCAGTAATCGTTCATGTAGAAATTATTAAGTTACTAAAGGTAACGAGATGTTTGGTTGGGAACGCTTAATAAAGGAAATCATCCAAAATAAGAGCGTTGTCAAAAAGATAACGGGTTCTCTTTTGGGGGACAAAGGGTAATGAAAATATTTCTTAACGCAAAAAAACCACGCTTTCCATAAAAAATCGTGGTTTTTAAATATTATGATTTCATCGTATAATTCCCTTCATTTTTTGTTCTTCCTGATATCATCAGGCATACGAGCCTATCATACCCACCTTTCCAAACCTAACTACATTAATGAACTTGTGATTGTCTTTTTCCGGAAATCTTTTAAGGGGGGAGGTCAATTCGTGAATAAGATTCAACTTTTCTTATCAACTTAAGTATTATACAAACTAGAAGAAGGTGTATTATGGCAAAGAATTTTTATCGGTCATTTACCATCATTTCTTTAAGCATGGCCTTATTACTCATGTCATCCTGTAGTCAGTTACAAAGAAAAGAGGAACACAAAAGTGCAAATGCTAAAACTCCTCGAGAAGTTTTAGGTTTTTACACAGAGCAGGAAGGAACGTATCCAGGGTCTCAACCTACAGTAAACGCGCAATTCGCCAGTTTAAGCATCATTGCACCTTTTTGGTATAAGCTTGATGATAAACGTCCAGGCAATCTTATTGATTCCGTTTCATCAGATCATAAAAGAAAGGTTATTCAGAGTGCTCATGATAAAAACCTGAAGGTCTATATGGTTGTACATAATCTCTTCTATGAAACCGTAGAGAAGGGCAAGCAGGTAGCGAGTAATGTACTTAACAACGTTAAAAACCGGAATGTTTTCATTCAGAACCTACGTAATGAAATGGGTCAGTTTAAATATGACGGTATTAATATCGATATCGAAAATTTGAATTTGACTGATCGAGATTCCTTTAGTCAGATGATAAAAGAATTGTCTGATGCACTAAATCGTGATGGAAAAGAAGTTACGGTTTCAGTTCCGGCAAACACTGGTGATTCCCGGGCTAATCCCTGGTCACCATGGTTTGATTACGAAAAACTTGGTCAATATTCAGATGGGTTAATGATTATGACATACGATGAACACAATCCTAGAACAAAACCAGGTCCATCAGCATCAGTCGATTGGACAGAAGCAACGATTCGTTATGCTTTGGAACATGAAGTGCCGCCATCAAAAATATTACTTGGTATCGCTGGTTATGGCTGGGACTGGGATACAACAGCAGGCAAAGCCAAGTATAGCTCCTATAAAGAGTTAATGGACCGGAAAACAAAACATAAAGCTAATGTATTATGGGACTCCCATTCGCAAACACCTCATTTCAGTTATGTAGATGAAAAACAGCATGACCATCAGGTTTGGTTTGAGAATAGCGATAGTCTGAAGATTAAGCTAAACCTAGTAGAAAAATATAACTTGCGTGGAATCGGGATTTGGCGACTTGGCTTAGAAGACACAATGTATTGGACGACCATAGCCGAGAATATAAAAGTGAAAAAATGATAGAATGGTTATCCCAATCCTGAATATGGGTTCTGAAAACAAGGAATGTTTCAGATGGAATGGAGAAGTTTAAATTTGACCTAACGAAGGCAAGAAGCTGCCAAAAATTCTTGGTGGCTTTTTCTTATTCAGCTGCCTCTTTAGTTGAACAAGAGAAGGTGAGTTTTTATATCGCATTTGAACAATAAAACGAAGCGTTTACAATATGAAACACATATCATTATCAACTAATTAAAAGCCACCTCATTTCAGTTTTTAATGAGATGGCTACCGTTTATATTTGATTGATGGATTCTATAGAATTATAGGGACTGAATAATATAGTCATTAACAAATGCTTTTATGAAAAATATTTCATTTTCGTTAGGGTCCCTTTTATTTTCTGCCTTAAAAGACTCTATAGCATTTTCTAGTGAAGTGGACTTTACAACGTGACTTGCTGTTGTTAACTCTTCCCAATATATATTCATTTCATTTAAATCACATATAGATTCATGACCAAGTAGGAACATTTCCGCATCATATTTTTGAATGTCTTTAATCATAGGTAATAACAGTGACTGCTTGTAATGGAATAAAGAATTTGTGGTTGTACCATATGCACAATCACCTAAAAAAACAACTTTTTCATCAGGAATATAAATGATGGTAGAGTCATCAGTATGGGTACTCTTGATACTTTCAAGAATGCAAACTTTATTACCTAAATCAACAGTTAATGTATTTTCAAAGATAATATCTGGAGATTTCAACTTAAAACTGTCCCTGTTTGGCATATCAGTTTGTATAATCTTCATACACATAGCACTCATCTGATTAGTAGTCACATACTCATGTAGTGAACGATCGTCATATGACAAACTTTGCCATTCCTTTATGATTTCGTTTGTTTGGCTATTAACTATAACAGTTGCATCAAATTCATTCATTCCTAAGATATGATCCCAATGTGCATGGGTAATAACAACATATTTAACGGGTGGTACATTTAGATTCTTGAATTCTACTAAAAAGTCCTTAGCGTGCTGAGGGGAATTACCAGAATCTATTATTAGACTATATCGATCACCACATACCAGTCCTAAGGTTGGTCTTTCTCTATCATCTTGATTGGATAAATAATATATAGTATCACTTAATTTATTTAACATGTTAATTTTCCTCTCTACTCTACTATCTATTCATTCTATGAAAGAGAAAATCTACATGCTTATTCTAAAGTTATTAGGATAATTTAAGATTTTCTCTGATTATTTTTTTACCATTGGACTAGTACCTCCTTGTATCACTAAAGAAAAGTATAACATAATCCAAACTAAACATTTAGAAATTTCAAAATATTACTTGTGTTTGTTTCCGTTAGTTATAGTTCTCAGTTCAAAAATTATTTGTATAGAAGTGAAGGTGCTTGTACAACTAACGGAAGCAATGTGGTAAAGTTTTAGGGATTTTTGTAGAGATTTCTTGATGTAATAGTAAAACCATAGTAAGGGATAGTATCTGGTATGATATTAATTTTTAAAAATTTTTAAATTATAAAATACAAACTTTTTCATCACTCATAGAAGTCTATATATTGAACTCAACCCTTAGGAGGTGAAACTAGTGAATAAAAAAGTTAAACAAGCACTACTTACAGACTTAATATTGGAGAACAAAGAGAATTTTTATCGTTTAGCCTATAGCTACGTCAAAAATGAAGGAGATGCTCTAGATATTGTTCAAGAGTCAATCTATAAAGCCTTGAAAAGGATTCACACCATAGAAAATCCGCTTGCATTAAAAAGTTGGTTTTTTCGTATTGTTGTTAACACAGCATTAGATTTTATAAACAAAAGGAAGAAGGTAATGGTAGTAGAGGATGATATTTTAGAATTTATTGCCCCTTCCGCAAATGATAAATATGAAGATGTTGACTTGAAGAAGTTCTTAAATGAATTGCCACCTAAGTATCGAATTGTCATCATTCTTAAATTTTTTGACGACTTGACAGTGAACGAAATAGCTACCATTCTAAATGAAAATGAAAATACGATTAAGACTCGTATTTATAAGGCGCTTTCAATGCTACGAATAGAGATGAATAAAATTTCATTCTAGGAGGTTGTTAAAAAGTGGAGAAAAAAATGGAAGAATTAATAAAAGAATATAATGAGATTCCTATCCCTAGTCAGTTAGACATTATTGTTAATAAGGCTTTAAAACAAAAGCCTAAGATGCGTGGGATGAAGAAAGTGACGATTGGATTAGTTGCCTCTGCCGCAATGTTCATTGGAGGACTCAATACCATACCGGCATTTGCCAATTCAATGGAAGAGGTTCCTGTAATAAAAAATGTGGTGAAGGTATTAACATTTAGAGAATTTAAGGTAGATGAGGATACGTATCATGCAAATATTAAAGTACCAGAAATAAAAAAACTTGATAATCAAGAATTACAATCAATGCTAAATGAAAAATATCTTAATGAAAGTAAAGAACTCTATAAAAGTTTCGAAGCAGATATGAAGGATCTAAAAGATAATGGCGGTGGACATTTGGGAGTCGATAGTGGCTATGAAGTAAAAACCGATAATGATCAACTCTTATCCATTGGACGTTATACCGTTAACACAGTCGGATCGTCATCAACAACGTTCCAATATGACACGATTGATAAGAAAAACCAGCTGCTTATCACATTACCAAGCCTGTTTAAAAATGATTCATATGTGGATTTTATTAGCACTGAAATTAAGAAGCAAATGATAGCCAACATGGAAAAAGACCCTTCCTTATTTTATTGGGTCACTAATCCAAATAAGAAAGAAGAAAATTCAATAGAACCATTTGAAAAAATAAATCCCGACCAAAATTTTTACATTAACAACAATCACAAGTTGGTCATTTCTTTTAATAAATATGAAGTAGCTCCTGGCTACATGGGAGTTGTTGATTTCGTCATCCCTACGGATATCCTAAATGATATTTTAGTTAGTAACGAATATATAAAATAGCATAACCATTTTTAGGAACGTATTTGTGGTAGATTAACCTATTAATTTATACATTGAATTTATTTTGTCATGCATAGACGAATGGATAGCTAATCGTCTATGTATGACTATTTTATTTTGGATTGTTCATACTCTGTTCCTGTTTGTTGAGTAAGTTATAAAAAGAGATTGAAAGTGTTAATTCTTTACTAGCAACATACTCCAACTGTTTTTCTGTCACTTTTATTCGAATACAATCAAGCCAGTTTGATTCATCGATATCTACGAATCTTACACTCATCAAACCATCCTTCCAGATATATACAAAATAACACAAGCTAATCTTAACTTTCATAGAGTTAGTGGTCAATATTTTTTATCTCAGCTCTTTGTAGAAGAAATCAGGTATAGAATCAGGTTAGTTCATTAAGAGTATTCGGTTCTTTTGTAGATTTTGTAAAAGGCGATTGATTCATTAAAATGAATAGTATCTCCATAAAGAATTATCTTGAAAACCTTTGCGCTTCATCATATAGACTTAAGGATTCCATTAAATCCATAATTAAGTCAAAAATATTCTCTTCAATGTCTGTTCTAATCACATAAATGACATCACGTATAAAAGCCAGCTTTTCAATTCTGTTACTCTCTTTTAAATATTCATTAATGCTTATTAGTTCGTGATCATCCAATGACTGATTAAAATATTTATTAAAATCAAATTGATATTTTCTGTAGGTAATAGTATGTTCCTTTCTTTCTAAAATTCCCAATCCATCCAAAGTTGGCGCGGTTATGGTATTAGCACGCTTTTTCTGTACTTGCTGTAAGTAAGATCCTATTTGAATGGGTTGGGTTACATATTTGACCTTAAAACGTTCCGCAACCTTCCTTCGCTTCTCTATCCAATCAGAAGGGGTATCTTTTATAAAATCCATGATTACTTGTTGAATTTGAGCTTCATCATGATTTGCCCAAAAACCCTCTAACATTTCAGCATGGGGAACAGAGCTTACTAAATTCAAGAAATCCCTTATGTTATCAGCTATATACCTAAGTGGAGGATCGTTAGTAGGGCTTACACATACAATTGGTGCCTCACTTAATGTAGGTACTTGACCAAAATCAGTCAAGAAACCAAAATGAATACCATCACCTCCAGTGTTTGCGAAAGGGATTAAATCTGGAGGGGAAATTGGGTCACAATAATCGTGAAGGCAAGGTTGTAATCCGATTATATAAAGTGACAAATCTACCTCGCTAAGCTCTCTTTCAAGTTCATATAATTTATAAACTTCTTCTGGTATCTCATAAGAACCATAGATTTCTCTAATACTATTGTCCATTTCAGATCTCACTCCTTGAGAATAACTCTGTACAAACATATTTCGCTTCTCTTTCTAATTTTCCTTCAAATAGACCCTATGTATTGAATATGTGATAAAGACATAAAAACTAAAGAAATGATTGATAATACAATCTTTGACAAGAACGGGATTGCAGATTGCTATTTATTTTTTTAAGGAACTAATGGACATGTAGTGAAAGAAGGAAAATAAGAAGCAAATGCAGAATTTATCATAATTGTTAAAAAATAGGGGTGATCAAGTGGAACAAAATAAGAAATTCCACCGTGCGCTTGGGGTGTACGGCCTATACTTTAACGAAGGAAAATTGTTAGTGATAAATAAAAATGGAGGTCCGTACATAAACCGTTTTGACCTACCTGGTGGGAGTTTAGAGGAATCAGAAAGCCTAACAGAAGCAATGAAAAGGGAATTCTTTGAGGAAACAGGTATAGAGATAGAAATCGAAAAGAACTTAGGTGTTATAGATTTTATGTTGCCGTGGAAGTGGAAAGAGTTCAGCCACGTTCATCATATCGGAATATACTATTTAGTAAGTAAAATCGGTGGAAACCTTATCATCCCTGAACAATTCGATGGGCAAGACTCGCTTGGTGCGTTATGGGTATCCGAGAATGAAGTGACGCTTAACAATTCTTCTCCACTGGTCCTTAAAGCTTTTGAATGGTTAAAGAAGGGTGAATTAGGTATAGATGTAGAATGCTATCAGAAGTGGGAAGTAAAGAGATAACGTTGTTGAACGGAGTGTGTTTTATTCCGTAATAATCCATATTGAAAAGTCCAAAATAGGCAGGATCTAATACATCTCCTTTGCGTATCTTGGACTTTTTTGTTTATTTAAAGGCATTATCGGCGCAGGTGAAAAAATTTAAATTGTCAGAAACAAGAGATTCTCCAAAAAAAATAGCCGATTTCAAGGAATCGACTGTTAAATTAAAGCACCTGTAAGTGAAAAATAATGATATTTTCATCGTACGAATTTTATAGAGATATGACTATTTTTATTTTGCCTCAAAGTTCTAGGGTCTTACTCGCCTACCATACCGTCCTTATCAGCATCGTGCATATATGGATATAACCAATGATCACTCGTTATTGGCATACGATAACCTGCTGCTTTCGCTTCTTTAATCGTCACCTGTCCATTACCGTCTGTATCAACTGTAGAAATATCACCAGTTGTACTTGGATTAGTGGAAGCCTTACCGCCTGTTAAACCCAGCGATGCATTTACTTCATCTGGGTTCACATTATCAAATTTATCAACGATTACGTTCCCCCTTAACGTATAGGTGTACTGATAACTTGAAGGAATCTGCGTTTTTGTATTCGGATAGGTGATAATGGCTTCAAAATGAGTGGCTCCGCCTGCTTTGCGGATTGCGTCTTCCATATAAGCTTGGTCACCATGCCGGTTGAGTGTACTATCTTGTGGGGTGATATTATACGCATTTGATACCCCACCGAGAGAATCCGCAATGACATGTCCTTCATCTAAAACAGGACTTTCGACACCAGGAACCTTTGCTTCATCAGCATAGTATCTGCCAGACGATAACACAGGTTCATTACGGTCATCTTGTAAAATGATTTCGTCAGCGATGACACGCACTAATTGCCCGTATTCATTCGTAAATGCCCAATATTCACGGTCTCCATACCCAATGTCAACGACGACGTTAGGTTCACGATATCCAGATAAATCACCACCATCAACTTCAATAAGCTTGTATCCTGAGAACAGATCATTATTTTTAATTGCTTCAACTTTTTGTGAATCTGTTTCTACGTCTATATTGGATGTATCTTCTTCGATGGTACAACCAACCATAGAGATGATCGTTAACAGTAAGATTAAATAATTCATTTTCTTTTTCATTGTAGGACTCTCCTGTAATAGTTTCATACTTTTCATTCTAAAAACGATGACTTTCAACTTATTCTATAATCTTACCATAAGATTTTTTATTCATCTTTTTATAATCTCAGTTTATTAGTTTAATAAGGGGAATATAACGACTGAAGGGGAAATTCAACTTCTTGTCGAATTCTTGTAAACAATGTAGATAGAAGTATCACTTACGAGGAGGTATATAGTGTGAAGAGTAAATATAAAGTAGCATTCACTTTACTTTTTGTCCTGTCTATTATATTGATAGTTGTTATGGTCATATATTCAGTGTTTGACTATAAGCAATACTTACTACATCCTGAATTTTCAACACCATTTTCTGCGTATTTGTTATTAAATGGTACTATCTATGGCATACCAATCCTTTTATTATTGCTACTATCCTTTATTTTTAGAAAAAAATCAAAGAGATTATAGAAACAACAGGAAACTTATCACGGTATTTCCTAAATAACTAAACGAGGGCTAGAGTTAATTTGAGGAAGCGCGGATGCGCTTCCTGTTTAAATTACACACTTCAAATTAGCTTCTGGAAATAGTTATCTTGGTGGGGCGAATTTTATTAAGGAATTAACAAAGAAGTATGGTGTAAGTAAAACGTTGCTACATAGATGGACAGCAATATACCTTGTCGTTATTATGTTAATGTACTGGGGGTAGATACAGAGGTAACTTCGTTTTTGTTTTCAAGAAGTGAGACCTCAACTAAAGATCTCTGTTGGAGAAATCTACGTATCTCCTCCGTAGGCATCCCTATTTGTTTAGCTTGAATCATCAATTCCACCCATTCTTGATCTAAATTTCTCTCCATTATCATGTCTCCTTACCTCATAATAAGCCATGTCCATACTATGCTGGTTTTGTTTCAAAATCAGTAAATTTGGCATCCTTCATACCATTGGAACAATAGCTTGTGGTAGCTTTTTGACAAGCCATGCACTAAGAGAGAAAATGAGAGTAATATCCACAAGCGATAAATCACTTTTCACTTTTTGACAACATGCCATTTAGAAAAAGATAAACAATCTCCGATGCAATCTCTTCAGGTTCTTTTATACCTGGAAATAATTTAGTAAGTGTAAGACGCTCAATGGAGCCAACTAAAATCTCAGCTATTAAGCACATGTCCACTTCATTTCGAAAATAACCATTATTCACTTCAAATATTAGGTTTTCTTTTATTTTTTGCGCTAATTGCCTTTTAATCACTTCAGCTTCTGAAGAATTAAAGAATCCAATGCGTGTTAAGCTTTGATTCTCAGAAAAAAAAGTAAAAATTCCCGTTAACCCTTTTGTAATCCTCGATGGCAAGGAGTTCAAATCAATTCCAGGTTCTAAGCGGCTCTCACTCGTAAGATTAAATAGCCCTTTACAAAATGAATCTATTAATTCCTGAAATATTGCCTCTTTGCTCGTAAAGTAAAGATAAAAAGTTGGTTGTGTTAAGCCAGCCCTTTGGACGAGTGTGCTAATTTTTGTTTCATAATAACCTTTTTCAGCAAACTCTTCTGCAGCGATAGCAAGCAATTGAGCTCTACTTTGCTCACCATTAGCCCCTTTTTTTCGGCCTCGATTACTCATTTGAGATCTCCTTCAATAACTACAACGTATATTACTCACAAGTATTATCTTATGAAAATTGACATTTAGTCAATGGTAAATTTAAAATTTTCAGAAAAAGGCATGACCAAGGAAAGTGCTTAGACTGTTAGAATAAAAATGTACTGTTTTTGCTTGAGATGATAAAAAATTATTTACCCAAACACGCCAGCATGAATAATAGTTCCGCCTCTTGAATGAAAAGTACATTATTTACAGTGGAGGGCAGAAAAGGGGATAAGTGGGGAATGTACATGGAGATAATGCAATTATTAAAACAAGGATTAAGTCGGACTAAGATAGCTGAAAAATTGGTGAATTCTAGAGTACCATTGTTTTCTAGTTATCCTGAAACTAGTAATGGTATAGAAACTAATATTAGAGAAAGAATCGTAAATAGTAGCCATTTCATAAAGCTCTCCATGAAAAGCAGGGACATTGATTATTGCTAAAATAGTAGATTTGGTGGATTGAGAAGCGTGGGAGTGATCCTACGCTTCTATTTTTTAGGAGATTGGTGACAGGCACCATTCGTTTGCTTTACCTCCTTACATAAACACATCACTATGAATGATATCAGCTGTTAACATTTTTAACATATCTATATCATAGACTTCTGAATCTTGTAGGGCTGTTCCATCTTTTTCGATGACACGAAGAACAGGTCGTTCCGGAAAGTTTTCATTATTTTTAATGACAATACCGGTTTCCCCTGTACTTAATTTAACTGTTATTCCAATAGGATACATAATCAGTGATTTCTTAAAATTTTGTACTAATTCTGTTTCAAAATGTGTGCCTGAGCCACTATAAAGAATTTCAAAACCTTTGTGAGGTAGCATTGCGTTTCGATAAGAACGGCTCGAGGTTATCGCATCAAATACATCAGCGACCGCCATGATTTTGGCAAAAGGGTGAATTTCCTCCCCTGTTAATCCATATGGATAACCAGTCCCGTCTATCTTTTCATGGTGTTGCAGTGCGCAATGGGCTGCTAATGGAGAAATGTTATGCTGTTTCTTTAAATATTCATAACCTTCATTTGTATGCGTTTTGACAATTTCAAACTCCTCATTGGTTAACCTTCCTGGTTTGTTTAATATTTCAAATGGAATCATCATTTTGCCAACATCGTGAAGTAACGCACCTATTCCTAATTCATTTAATTCCTTTGGATTAATCTTTTGGTTTATTGCTAGCTGCAAAGAATAGACCATTACATTAAATGAATGGTTAAACAGGTAATTGTCAAACATTTGTACAGATGTCATTAAACTTAATGCTTTTTTATTGGCTAGGAGCTCCGTTAATACATCATCTGATATATTTTGTAAAGTTTTAAGGGTTTGAGAACTGATTCGACCAGTCCATTTCAGGTTTGTCTTTAAATTTGTGAATGTAGAACTAATCACTTTTAATGACTTCTGTATTAATTCGTGTGAAAGCCCATTTTCCTCTATTAGCCCATCCGTATATTTGTCTTTTACATATACAGCATGGATACCATGATGGCGTAACCTGGCCATGACTTTATTTGTTAATTTAAACCCTTCTGCTAGTAAAACAACTCCATTAGTATCATATAACGATCTTGCTAACTCTGTTCCTTCCTTACAGCTGTTTAATGACATTAGCCTCACAATATATGTCTCCCAATCGTTTTTTAATATGTTTAATACATATTTTACCTTTTAATCTATTAGTTTTTCAATTAAAAAACTAATTTTTGGAAGTTGTTTAAGTGAAGCAAATCTTATAAAGCTGTCCAAACCCTATTTTTTCGGTAGTTCACACATACCCCTAAGTCCCATCCCCCTTTAGTCACTAATACCAACCAGACCGGCATTTGAAAAAATTTTAGTTGGTTACAGCTGGTATTCCAAGCCGTTGTGAAACCTTCTTAAAACTATATATTTAAAATTCGCCTTAATGAAACTTATACATAAATTGTACGTAAAATTGCAAAAATATTGCAGTTTTTGCATAAGTTTTATATGATTAGGTTTAAGGTGATACACAATCTATACAAAAACCATATTAAAGGAATGGGTTCGATGAAAGATACAATAGAAAATCGTTCTAAAGCATTTGATGTGAATTCTGTGTTTACTGCCATGAAGCAATCGTTAGCGATGATTGAATTCGATACAGAAGGAAATGTATTATGGGCCAACGAGAATTTTGCCAAAACGATGGGTTATCAAGAGGCTGAAATGCCAGGGTTAGCACATCGCCAGTTCTGCACACCGGAATTCGTAAACAGTCAAGATTACTCACTTTTTTGGAAAAACTTACGAAGCGGGCGTACGTATCAGGAAAAAATCATGCGAGTAACAAAAGATCAACGATTTTTATGGTTTGAGGCAACGTACACGCCAGTTTATGATCAGGATGGCTCCATAAAGGGTGTGGTAAAGGTGGCAACAGATATCACTTCCCGTGAAAGCGCGCGTACCCAACTGACCGAAAAGTTAAAGAACATGGTAGAAGATCTATCAAAACGGGCTGAGGGAGGAATTTCAAGTGGTCAGGATGTTGTGTCCTATATCGAAAAGGTGGTCAACGAAACGAATGGAAACATGGAAATCCTTCAATTGTTAGAAAAAAAGGCTCAATCCGTTCAGACCCTTATCGATAATATTCGCAGCATCGCGGATTATACCAATTTACTCGCTTTAAATGCTGCAATTGAAGCCGCACACGCGAAAGAATACGGAAGAGGATTTAACGTAGTGGCAGAAGAGGTTCGTAAATTAGCTAAGCAATCGGAGGTAACAGCGAGAGAAGTGAAAGTAAATCTAGAGAGTATATCCTCTCAGGTTGAAGAGATGGCTAAGAGAATGAAAGATTCGCAAAGAAACATTGTAGATAGCCAGACTTTTATTGAAAAGACTGTTGATGAATTCACCGGTATTGGCGAAGCGGTCACGCAACTTGATCAACAAACAAGGATATTAGTTGATTTGTTGTAATAAAAAGGGTTCTTGTACTAGCGTGTTGGGTCCCTAATGAAGGAGGCAAAAGCGATGAGCTGTAGGAATTGCTTAATCCATAGCGATGAATATGAAATTCGATTTCATGAAGAACACCTGGAAACCGTAATGGATGACATAAAATGGTTGTCCAAAAAGGGAAAATGAGTCCGAACCGGGCGGCAGTTCGGACAGGAAAGAGTCCAAAAGGGAAGATGGGTCCGAAACAGGGACAAGGGCACAGTTTACAGGTCCTTATCCAGGAAATCAGGTTTCAATGGGACCCTGTCCCTCCGTGCCCAACTATACATTCCTTCCCTTCTTCATATGTAATATAAAGTTGATGCAAGGCACGGCTAGTCGCAACATAGGCTAATTTTCTATCAAAGTCAATCGAATGATAGTTATTAAATCGTACAATAACTACCGCCTCAAATTCTAATCCTTTCACGGCCGTTGGCGTTGTGAGAATGACTTTGGTTTTTGTGGGAAGTTCCGTTGCTGTTTGAATCCCTACAGTGAAGTATGGATCTAGCATATAGCTGTAATGCTCGAGCAATGATTCATCTTTCACCACAACAGCAACAGACTCATACAGATGGGTAAAAATAGCCTCCTCTATTATTTCTTTCAACTGCTGTTCCTCTGTAGTTGCTGTAATTGCTACCCATTCTACTTCGGTACCATCTCGGAATGTTTCGGTTGATAGCTTATATTTGCCTGTTGCGAACGGTCTTATAATTTCATTACCTACTTCAACAATTTGGGCTGTCGAACGATACGTGGCTTGCAATTCATAGTAAGCTGGATGACCTATTAATGTATCAAGTGTATGCCAATCCTGTAGAGAGCTTGCTAGGTTCAAGTTTTGTCCTAAATCTCCAATGAGCATTAATCCATTTTTCTGTGTTAGTGCATTCAACTCGACAATTTCATAGGGCATATAGTCTTGTGCTTCATCCACCATTAAATAAGATAATTGATGCTCTTTTGACACACCAGACATGAGCCTAGTAATATGCAGCAGCGCGGGTAAATCTTCATAATAAGTATCGAATGTTTGATAGTTATCGGGTAGAAGAGCCTGTGCTTGGGCATTTCGAATGGCTTCATCAAAGCAATCAAAAAGATCAAGTTCAAGATGTTTTTTTACATATTTTTGTAGACTCTCTCTTTCGGATGATGACAACTGGAGTTCTTTTTCGAATACATAGCCTGTATAATTCTTTTCAAAAAAGTACTCTAAATCAAAAACTGCTTTTAATGCTTTTGTAATTTGCCTATAGTAGGATTGCTCCATCCTCATTAATACTTCTGACAGCATAGCCTGTTGGAGCGTATTCTTTTTCGCATTAAAAAATGCCTGCTGTTTATTAGCTAATTGTTCAAGCACAGTTTGCTGCATTTCATCCTGCTTCTGTTGGAAGATAGGTGTTTCGGTAAGTTCATCTACACTCAGCACCTCAAAGGGATGCTTGGCGATCATCTCCAAGATGGCTGATTCTTTGGCTTTTCGTACTTCCATCCTAATATGATGTTGCCAAGTTTGTGAAATCATCGTTTCATCGATATTTTCAGAAATTACCGTCTGAAGAACGGCACTATGCTCTGTCATTTTCATCCCAACGGCGTCTTTAATCGCAGAAATGAATTGACGATGACTAGTTTCCACTTGAGTTTTAATAGCTTTAGCAGGCTCATCTCTATACGCGGCAACATGCTTACTCCAAATTTCTCCTAATCTTGCAATTTCAGGTGTGATAAACTCATTTTGATCAAGCGGTAAAATCATCACCTCTTGCGTTTCAATCGACTTTGCCTTTTCCTTCACCCAATTCTTGATTCGATGCCGGACTTCATTTTCCGTTTTTAATTCCGACTGCAAGCTTTTAGAAAATAAGTTAAAATACAGATTGTCACGCTCTTTTAATGAAAGGTGTGGATACTTTTCCATTTCACGTAAAATAGGGACGATAGGGATTGAAATTGAATTTACCTTATAAGGTTTTGCCCAAGTTCGAAGGTCATTGAACATCCTTAAGGTCGTTTCCTGTACAATATTTCTAAAATCTAAAGATCCCTTCATTCTAATCATATCTAGCTCCGATACGTTGTGACGTTTCACTTTTGATGTCGAGATCAATAAAATGTCACAGGCCATTCCTAAAAAGGTGGATTGTTTAATACCGAAATCACCTAATGTCGGCAATACATTTTGAATATGCTTTAAAAACGCTTCATTCGGTCCTAATATGGCCACTCTATCAGCTTTTAAATTCTGATATTTGTATAGTAAATAACTTAAGCGATGAAGGGCAATTGCCGATTTACCACTTCCAGCCGAACCTTGAATAATAATCGGTTTTGTCATTGGCAAACGAATCATCTCATATTGTTCTCGTTGCAAGGTTGCTACAATTGATTGCATATCGATCCCGCGTTTATTTGACAGTGCGGAAACTAATCCTTCATCTTTAAAATACTGGCTCGTTGCTGTAATAGGAGGATGAAGAGTTCTAATTGCCCCATTTTGAATATCAATTTGTCGTATGTAATCAGTCATAACATCCCCTAATGTTTGGTGAGCAATCGTCTGACCGACTACTCGTAAATAATATAGCGATGCGGCCTCTGCCTTCCACGAGATAACATGCCCCTCAATCCCTTGTTCCCCGATGTAGATTGTTTCTGCCCCAGCTGAAGTCACATAGTCTACACGCCCGATATAGGGGCGATCCTTCATAAATTGTAAGCGACGGTTATGCTCATATTTATGTTTGCGGATTATTCCTTCCGCATAAGCCGTAGCATAATCAATTTCATAGGTGGAATTAAACTCAATGTTGCGAATTTCGAGCATGGATTCCATGATTTTGTTTATGACTCTTCTTAAATAGTCATGCTCTGCACTGTCATCACGCCGTAAAAAGGAAGAGGCATCATAGGCAGGAAATTCAGATAGTACACCTTTATCTTTAGTCGGAACCGTTTTTAACAGTACATTCGACATTGCTTGTTCCAATTGTGTTTCATCTACTTCCAGCTCGACAAGAAGTACACTTTCCTCTGACTCCTCATCTAAAATGACTTCATCAAACACTAGATGTTCCTTTTCTTCTTCAACGAAATCTATTATTCCAACAGATGATACTTCTTCTAGAGTTGTTACTACTTCTTGCGCCATATCAGTGGATAATTCATCTGGACAATCCTCAGTAATTACCTCATTAACCTCTATTTGTAAATCGTCTGTTTCGAGCCTAGATTCTGTGACTGAGGGCGGTTGCAGTTGTTCCAATTGCTCCTGTAAATGCTGCAGTTGCAAAGTTAATAGCTGGTTTTGTTGGAGCTGCTCTAAATAGTCAATTTGTAATTTATCATGATCCGTATGTAAAGCATTGTATTTATCTTCTAAAGAGTCATTTTTCTTTGACTCTAGTACTTTTGCCTCTAATTGCTCAAGCTGCTGTTGAAGATCGCTATTAAGTGTTTCGTAATCACTAACTATATTTTCTAGTCCTTTAACAGTAGTATTGATTCTTTGCAGCTCTTGTGTTAATTGTGCGGTCTTTTCCTGTAAATGGTCATACTCCGCCTTTGAAACAGTTACTTCTTTTACTTTTTTTAAGATTATTTTTAATTGCTGAACTTGCAAATCCTTATCGTTAAATTCAGATAGTGTTGGACGCTTTGAGAGTTCTATATTTTCTTCTTCAAGCTTACGATAACGCATTTTTATTATTTTTAATTCAGCTAACTGAACCATTTTTTCAAGATTTTCCTGATTCGTTATTTTTGAACTAAATAGTTTATATAAATCGCTTTTTAGAGAATCATCTTCTTGAACATCACTTATACCGGGTTCCGCCCTTGTCACCATCGAAGGTTGTGCATCTGGTTGCTGAGGCTTATCCCCCTTTTTTGAAAATAATAAGTCTAGTAAATTCATAATGCACCTACTTACACTTTTGATAAAATTTCGGATATCAAAATATTCTATATTATTATACTAAAGATTGGAGAATTGCCACATTATAAAAATTATTCGTTCGAGGACGGAGAGACAGGTTCCCCCGTCCCGTTGTAAAAGAGACACTTTTATATAAAATAAGACAAAATACTTAGCACCTTTCGACTGTATTTGTATGGCATGATTTGTATTCTATAATTAACAGAAAATTAGGGAAAATATTTCTGGAGGGGGAAACGATTATGCCGTACTATGCGTTTAAAGAAATATGGACACCTTTAAAATTATTGAGGATACGATTTTTTATTGAAACGGACCAAAAAAGCTATTGGATTAAGGTAGGTAAAAAATCAAGGAGACAACTATTTTAACAGGGACAAGGAATGCACCCTAAGATGTATCTGAACTTTGAAATAAATGGAAGATGATATATTGTGTTTAGGATAGGACAGAGATGAAACACGGGACCGGTTCTCGTGTTTCATTTTTTGTGAATTTGTGACCTCTAAGGGGGTCCCAGGTGAAACATCAGAACCGTACCTCATGTTTCACGCACTGGCATATATTTCTTTATACCTATATAATTAGTGTGATAGTAAGAAAAGCAAGTAGGGGTACTTATGAAGGAAATTAAAAATAAATTAAATAAAAGAATATATTATGTTTTCGTTTGGATTTTCGTGCTCATGATGATATTCGGTTTGTTTGTGGATAATCCACTTTTAGGGAAGTTTAGTGTTGGTTATGTAGCCAATAGCTTACTGGTATTGATTCTTTCTGGGTGTTTATTGCACTATCCTAAACGTGAAACATATGCCATGAGAGTAACAATCATTATTGTTGCCTCTGTTTATTTCTATACCCTTTTCTTTATTTACCCAGAAACGTGGTCCACCTTTATTTTTTTATGTTTTATTCCAGCTATTTCGATTTTGTATTTTGATGCCAAGCTTTTTTATTTTTCAATGCTATTAAATGTTGTATTTATCTCCTTACTATTTATCTATATCATCATCATTGATCCAGCGCATCATCATCACTATATAAGCGAGGACATCATTGGTAATTCGGTTAATTTTATTGCAAGTCAAATTATTATCTACTTTATTTTCTATTTAACGAATGTGCGTATTAAACAACAGCAAGTTTATTACGAACAGATCCAACAGTCCGAGCGTTTGAAGACAACAGGTGAACTTGCAGCTGCAGTGGCGCATGAAATTAGAAATCCTTTAACGGTTGTGAAAGGTTTTTTGCAATTATTTGAGCAAGATACTTCCGTTAATGAGGAAAGAAAGCGGCATTATCAGTTAATGATTGATGAAGTCAATACGGCTGAACAGGTTATATCTCAATTTTTAACGATGTCGAAACCAAATAAAGAAAAAGCAACGGACACTGATGTGAAGGTGGCTCTTCAAAGTGTAACCGACTTGCTTCATTCCTATGGGCTTATACATGATAATCGGATTGAATTAACGGTCATTGGTGAATGCCATATCTTGGCGAACAACATCGAGATTAAACAATTATTCATCAATATTATTAAAAACGCCATTGAGGCATCTAAGGTGGGGGATGTCGTCCGGGTGACAGCTGAAAAGGAAAAAGATTTTGTTGTGATTAAAGTAACGGACCACGGACGAGGAATGTCCGAAGCCGAAGTTCATTCTCTTGGTACTCCTTTTTACTCTTTAAAAAGTAAAGGAACAGGATTAGGATTGATGGTTTGCTTCAATATAGTTGAAAAATATAAGGGAACCATCAACTTTGAAACCTCTATTGGTTATGGAACAACCGTTAAGATAGGCTTTCCTTCTTTAGACAAGTGAAACGACTTTCCAGACATATACCCAACTTTTTGAGGTTATGCCCAAGTTTTTACACTTATGTCCAAGTCATAGCCCATTCCCTTATAGTGTAATCATCATGAGGAGCTATGCAAAAATGAGGGATGACACTGCGGTAGCTGTCTCTACGCTCCACTGAAAAATTTGTCGAAATAGGCTATTAGTCTCATTCTCACTTAGTAAATAGTGGATTATAATGAAAATATATACATAGTTCGTACGAAAAGGCAAACCCATTGAAAAATGGTGACGCAAAACTATAGGGGCTAAGGCGAGAAGCTAAGCTAGCCAGTTGCCGAATACAATCACCTTCTACGGATTATGAAAAATATTAGGAGGTTATATGCTATGTTACCTTTTATTGTTGGAACAATGACAGGTTCTTTCGTCATGTTGTTTACCATGAGCTTAATGTTTATCTCTAGGCGTGCAGACGAGAACAGTGAAATAATGTTTAATGATATTAAGTAAGAAAAGCAATCCTTAACGGGTTGCTTTTTTAATTTGGTCGCTAAACGCCAAATTTGGTCATATGTCAGGCAGAGGGTTAGTTCCTTGTTGCACCTTGCCATATCGAACAAGCCCCTATATTACATCCTAAATTTTACAACTCTTATAGGTAGACTAGCGAAATAAATAATTATAAACTATTAATATATGACATTTTTTTGACAATTATCACTGAAGGGTTGACTTATCGTAAGGTAGCGGTACGATCTTACCGAATAAAGTGGGCTAGAAGGCACGCAAATCCAATCATTTTTTGTTGAGGATTGCGTGTTTTTTTCAAAACGAAATACTTGGAAATGATTAGGGGGTAGAATCTATGAACGATCCAGAAAGGATTCACATTTTATTAGTTGATGACCGACCGGAGAATTTGCTCGCCTTAGAGGCGATCATCGAACGTGATGAATACCAACTAGTGAAAGCTAATTCGGGTGAAGAAGCACTAAAGTATCTATTAAAATATGACTTTGCTGCCATTCTCTTGGATGTGCAAATGCCCGGGATTGACGGTTTTGAAACAGCCAAGATTATAAAAGCCCGTGAAAAAACGAGAAACATTCCAATTCTATTTATTACCGCCAACTACATGGATTCTCAGCATATTTTTACCGGCTATTCCATTGGGGCGATTGATTATATTCTAAAACCTTTTGATCCGATTATTTTAAAGGCGAAAGTGGATGGTTTTGCTGAACTGTATCGGTTAAATCAGCAGCTCATTCAACAAGCGGCCCAGTTATCTGAAAATAAAAAACAACTAGAAAACGCCTATCAAGAACTCTCCTATTTAGCCGCTGAACTACGAATCTCAGAAGAACTTTCAAATGTCATTAACGAAACTTCTATTGATACGATGATGGTTATGGATGAAACAGGCAGGATTCTCAAGGTGAACCCTGCCATCCAGAAAATGTTTGGGTATCAAGATCATGAAATGATTGATGAGAATATCACCCTATTATTCTCATCTTCCGATACTTCGAAAAAATATATCGAAAAAGTCCTAGGGGCCATCAATGGCGTAGAAAGCTTTACCGGCTATCGGAATAGAGAAGAGGTTTATGTTACTAGAAAAAGTGGTGATTCCTTTCCGGCGGAAATACAAGTCGGCAAACGATTTGTCCAAGGTCGAAATATCATTGCCATCACGATTCGTGATCTGACTAGCCAAAAGCAATATGAAGAAACCATCACCCATATGGCTTATCACGATAGTTTAACCGATTTGCCGAATAGAAGATTATCGACTAAACAATTAAAGAAGCTACTAGATGAGGCAAAACAAACGAATAAGTTGTTATCGCTATTATTCATTGATATGGATCGGTTTAAATATATCAACGATTCCTTAGGTCATGTCATGGGGGACAGGGTCTTGCAGGAGATTGCCATTCGCCTTAAGGAATGCATGGTGGAAGACGGGCTACTGGCAAGAATAGGCGGGGATGAGTTCAATGTGATCTTGCCAGGTGCGAATCGAGAGAAAACTTTAGAGGTGGCCGAACGGATTATTGAAAAATTTAAAACGCCACTCTATGTCGATCACTATGAATTATATATAACGGCTTGTATCGGGATAAGTATTTTCCCATACGATGGTGAAGATGCCGTATCACTAATCAAGAATGCAGATGCTGCTCTTTATCGAGCGAAAGAGCAGGGGAAGAATCATTATCGGGTTTACCATTCGGGGATGAATATTCAGTCCTATAAAAAATTCATTTTACAAAATGATTTGCGCAGGGCAATGGAGAAGGATGAATTGTTCCTCGTGTATCAACCACGAATCGAAATCGAAACAGGAATGGTTGGAAGCGCTGAAGCGTTATTGCGATGGAATCATCCAAGTTTAGGAACGATCTCTCCATCGGAATTTATCCCGTTAGCGGAGGAATCAGGACTAATCGTGGAAATGGGTGAGTGGGTGATCACCTCGGTTTGTCGGCAAATCAGGGCATGGGAGGCTGAAGGATTGTCACCTATACGTGTGGCCGTGAATTTCTCTGCGCAACAGTTTTTACAAAAAGACTTAATCGCCACTATGAAACAAATCCTTATCGACTCAGAGGTTGATGGGAATATGATTGAGATTGAAATTACCGAGTCGGTCATCTTGGGAAATGAACCGATTGTCACTAACACTTTAAATCAGCTGAAAAATATGGGGATATACCTCAGTATTGATGATTTCGGAACAGGCTATTCCTCGTTAAATTATTTACGGCGTTACCCGGTTAATGCGATTAAAATCGATCAATCATTTATTGGCGACCTGACGAATCCGTCATCGGACAGTAAAGCACTTGTGTCTACGATGATTAATCTAGCGAATCATCTCCAAATGGATGTAATAGCGGAGGGGGTCGAAATGGAAGAGCAATTAAGTTTCTTGAAGGAGTATCATTGCCAAAAATATCAGGGGTTCCTCTTTAGTCAGCCTGTTTCATCAAAGGAGTTTAGAAGATTCCTAGGGAAAAAGGAACCTCAAACATCTCTTATTGACCATCCAAAACAGGAGCAATTAAAGATCGACCTGAACGACTCTCACGTAGTGAATGGTTCCGATCCCACTACTCACGAAGAAATTCTTACTTTAGCCTTGAATCGGATGCGAGATGCTTATACCATCTCCGTTCGGGAGATGGATGTTTTTCGGCTAATGGTTGAAGGGTTGAGTAATAAGGAAATTTCGGAGGAGTTATTTATTAGTGAGCATACCGTTAAAAATCATATTACCCGGATTTTCCAAAAACTAATGGTTAATGATCGCTTGCAGGCCATTGCCAAAGTGTACCAAGAGTGCATTGAAGAGGGAATCAACCTACCGATTCATTAAACGTATTGAAAAAACGCTAAGGAGCATCAAGCATGAAACTGAGAACAAATTTATTACTAGGGCTAAGTATCCTACTCGTCGTCCTTCTTTCGCTGCTTGTTCTAGGATGGTTTCAGCTATCTAGCCTAAACCGCACAAATGAAAACCTGCAAAAAAATTATGAATTATCCTCCATGGCCGGGGAAATTCATATTAGTGTAAAAAATGTCGCAATGGGTCTAAGAAATATTACCTTCATGGATGATCCGATTGCCTTCGAAAAGGAAGTAGCCTTGATAAGAGCTGAGGATGAATTCATCCTGAAGAATATTTCCTTGATGGCGGTAAATTCTCAAACGGCTGAAGAGAAACAGGGGGTTCGTCACCTCCAAGAAACATACGATGAATTTCATCAATATATGGATAGTATTATTAATATGATCCATTCAGGTCAAAAAAGCGAAGCACAAAATTTAATGCTTCAAAAGAGCCATGCGTACCATACCCAATTTTTTGAGGATGTCTCAGGGATTACCGGTGATTTTAAGAGTAGTTTTCATGATTCATTGACGAATGATTTGCATACTATTAAAAACCGAATTGCCATTAGTGCTTTCATTTCCCTTATTGTGATTAGTGGAATTATTGGTTACTTATTTCGAAATATCTGGAAGGTTGTTGATAGGCTCCGACAGATTGCTCATACGATGTCGGATATTACCGATGGGAAGTTGGCCCTCACGACCAATATTGAGGTACGGTCCAATGATGAAATTGATGAAGTGGCCCAATCGTTTAACCGAATGACCACTTCGCTGTATGAACAAAAAATCATCGACGAAAATAGGACTTGGAAAAAGGAACATATTGCTGATATTACCACAACCCTTACAGGGATCCATGATATCGATGGTTTATCCAACACCTTTTTGTCTAAAACCGTTCCCCTTTTGGGAGCAGCACAAGCTGTCATCTATCTAAAAGAAGTGGATGCGCATGGTGAAGCTATATTCAAGATAAATAGCTCCTATGCGGCTTTTGATAAAGAGAAGCTCTCTCAAACCTTCCGTTTAGGAGAAGGATTGGTGGGACAAGTAGCTCTAGAACAAAAGCCAATGATTTTTCGGGATATCCCTGCGGATTATCTCAAAATAAAATCGGGGCTTGGAGAAGCCACACCGATCTCTCTGTATGTCCTGCCTGTTATTTTTGAAGATGAAGTTTCCGCGGTGATCGAAATTGCCTCGTTTACTTACTTTAATGAGACTCAATCAGCATTACTCCAGGAAACGGTTCGCAATTTTGCGATCATCTTAGAAAGTGTGGTCAGTCGAATACAGTTGGCCAAACTTCTCGAAGAAACGCAAATATTAATGGAAGAGATCCAGGTCCAGTCCGAAGAATTGCAGTCACAGCAAGAGGAATTACGCATAACGAATGAGGAGCTGGAGCATCAGTCACAAATATTACGTTCATCTGAAGAGGAACTTCAAGCTCAGCAGAAGGTATTAGAAGAAACCAATGGTGAGCTAGAAGATAAGGCCAACATGTTGGCGGAACAAAACCAAATGCTACTATCAGCTAACCAGGAAGTAGAACGGGCAAGAGTGGAATTAGAAAATAGAGCCAAACAACTCACTCTTAGTTCGAAATATAAATCAGAGTTTTTGGCCAATGTGTCGCATGAGCTCCGTACTCCTTTAAATAGTTTACTGATTCTTTCCAAATTATTAGCGGATAATAACGACGGAAATTTATCAGAAAAACAGGAAGAATATGCGCGAACGATTTATCATTCCGGAAAAGATCTATTAACGCTGATTAACGATATTCTTGATCTTGCCAAAATTGAATCAGGCAAGATGGAAGTGAGCCCAGTTCAGATCCAAATGATGGATTTGGTGGAATTACTGCAACAACGATTCAACCCCATTGCCAAAGAGAAGAAGGTCAACTTTAAAGTCGACTTCATGGAAGGACTCCCTTCCACTCTTTACAGTGATGAAAAACGATTAATGCAAGTTCTGGAAAATCTATTATCGAATGCCTTTAAATTTACTCATGATGGCGAGGTTCTGTTACAAATAGGCTGTCAATATGATCAATGTAATCAACGCCACTTTGTTTTTTCGATTCACGATACCGGAATAGGTATCCCTAAGGAAAAACAAAATCTTATCTTTGAAGCTTTTCAACAGGCAGATGGAACGACGAGCCGAAAATATGGCGGTACCGGTTTGGGGTTATCCATCTGTCGGAAAATGGCGGAATTGTTAGGTGGAAAAATTACCGTAACCAGTGAAGAGGGGAAGGGTAGCACGTTTACCTTTACAATGGTAGATTATACAAAAAAGATGCCGGAGCCTAGAACCTTCTACCTAGATGAGGTATCTGCTACGAGCGAAATCTCATTAGAAACTATCGATGTCGCAGAATCCATTTCTACTTTACCTGTGATTGATTCAATCAAGGTCTCGAAACGGAGCAGTCTCATCAAGAGGTTGTTAATTGTCGATGGAGATATTCATCAGCGGAATGAATTGATGGAGATGATTGGTGATCTCGATGTCATTATCAAGGCGGTTTCGACCGGTCACGAAGCCATTGAGCAATTAAAGGTCAACCAGTACGATTGTATAGTGTTGGACTTGCGCTTATCGGATACCTCTGGTGTCCAATTATTAGAGGAAATAAGACAAAATGGGAACGCCAAGACAAAAGTATTTATTTATACAGCAAAGGAACTTTCTCCAAAAGAAGAGCTTTATTTAAATAAATATGTTCACTCGATTATTATCAAAGACGAACATGCACCAATCCGTTTGAAGGATGAGTTGGAGTTATTTTTACATTCCGATGATACTGGTCAAGAAACCCTCAAAGCGGGAGCGGGGTATGAGCTATTCCCAGATCTCAAGGGCAAGAAGATTCTTTTAGTTGATGATGATGTTCGTAACGTGTTTGCTCTATCCAACGTTCTTGAACTATATGGGATGAATGTGACTTTTGCCGAAAACGGTGTAGAAGCACTGGAATTATTAGAGAAAGATCAACCTTTTGATCTGGTATTAATGGATATTATGATGCCGGAAATGGATGGCTATGAAGCGATTGGGCGATTACGGGCGATGCCTGAATGTAACGATTTACCGGTTATTGCGCTAACCGCAAAGGCGATGAAGGAAGACCGCGAAAAGTGTATCGAAGTAGGGGCATCGGATTATATTGTGAAACCGGTTGTCCCCGAACAGCTTATTTCTTTAATGAGGGTTTGGTTATATAAACGTGAAGGGAAACAAGATTGGGAATGAACCAACATGAGCCTTTGATAGATTCTATTTCACAACTGAATAATGATCTTGAAAAACTTGAAATTGAGCTGTTATTGCAGGGACTCTACTCTTGGTGCGGCTACGATTATCGTGATTATTCCTATCAATCGATTCGAAGAAGAGTGTGGAACCGGGTGCGTGCGGAAAAATTACAATCGATTACCGCTCTACTGGATAAAGTTTTACATGATCCGGATTGTTTAAAACGACTCATCGCTGACTTCTCGATTAATGTGACAGAAATGTTCCGAGACCCATTCTTTTTCTTAACCTTTCGGGAGAAAGTGGTCCCTTTGCTGCGAACCTATCCGTCCATTCGAATTTGGCATGCGGGATGTTCAACAGGTGAGGAAGTCTATTCCATGGCGATCTTGTTACAGGAAGAAGGGCTATATGAACGAGCCAAGATTTACGCTACTGATATCAATGCTGATGTACTCGAGAAGGCAAAGGTAGGTATTTTTTCCTTAGAGGTCATGAAAGAGTATACGAAAAACTATCTCAACTCTGGTGGGAAAAAGGCGTTTTCTGATTATTATAATGTCACGAATAATGGTGTCAAATTTCACTCCCAACTTACGAAAAATGTTGTTTTTGCCCAGCATAACCTAGTAACGGATAGGTCATTTAATGAATTCCATGTCATTCTCTGCCGGAATGTACTGATTTATTTTAATAAATCTCTACAGGAAAAGGTGCACGGTCTTTTTTATGAAAGTCTTGGAATGTTTGGTATTTTAGGATTAGGTGATAAAGAAACCATTTCTTATATGAACAAAGCTGACTGTTATGAGACAATTGGCGGTAAACAGAAACTTTATCAAAAAATAAGATAATCTAATGGATGTCCTGGAAAATCGGGACATCTTTTTTTGTCAGTGGGAGTAAGAGTAAGAATAGGAACAGGTTCCTAGTCGATAGAAAATGATAAATTGGGAATAGATGGGGATATCTCTTTTTTTCAATTTTTTACATAATAAAACTATCAAACATTGTAATAGAAAGTATGGGTGATAGGTATGGTGAAGTTAATCGATTCTGAATACGTCTTACTGGAGCAAATTAAAATAAAACGAATCCACCTTATGAAAGAGGCGTTAGAACGAGAACTTACCGATCAATATGTTGTTCGTTTAAGCCAAGAGCTGGATCAATTAGTTTTTATTTATCAGAGTAAGCAGTATTGTTCATACATCATGCATACATCCCAGAATAATTAAATATCGACTGGAAGGAGAAATCGATGGGGTTTCTTCAGTGGAATAAAACCTGGTACCAGTGGCTGTCATCTCTTCCTCCCGAAAATTGAAATTCCATATTAATAGTGAAATAAGTATAATAAAATAGTTATTTTGTTTTGGGGATAGGTCATCTGTCCCAGTATCCACCAAGAGCACGCGGGAACCTTCGCTATGTTCCTTTTCTTTTTATTTTGTAAGATCAAGGAGTAGTTAAACGTGATCATTGATTTCGTCACAATAAGTTTATGGTTTATAGCAATTGTCGCTATTTCAGTTGCTTATTTTGGAAAAATAAAGGCTCAAAGGCTTCAAAAGGAAGCAGAAGATCGACTAGAGGAAAATGAAAGGTGGTACCGAAACATCTTAACTACGGTAAAAGATGGTATCGTGCTATATGGGGAAGATGGACAAGTCATTGTATTTAATGACAGCCTCTATGAACTGTTCGGTATGAAGAAAGGTGAACTTAGTACAGAGTTGTTCGATAAGCACAAATATGATCTCTTTAAGGAAGATAGCTCTATCTATTCAAGAGAGGAGCTTCCATTAGCCATAACATTAAAAACAGGACAATCAAAATTTGGAGAAGTCATTGGAATTAAGAAAAATGGAAAAATGACTTGGATATCCGTCAATACAAAGATCCTTAATCCTTGTGAGCAGGAGGGTGTTCGACAAGTCGTTATCACGATGACCGATATTACAGACAAAAAACAACAAGAAACAAAACTAATCGAGTCAAATGCATTGAGACGGACCATCATTGATAATTTACCAATTGGGGTCATTGTAGTGGATAATGATATGAAAATTGTCGCCATTAATCGACCTTTATGCAGGATTTTTAATATACAAGAGCCGTTCCAACAACTAATTGGCAAAAATGTTTTAGATTATAGTGAATTCTTTTTTAATGATCTAAAAGGGATGGAAAAATTAGTAGACAGAATCTGCCATAAAAAACCGTTTGAAACTGAATTTGAAAGGAATCAAAACTTAATATTAAAGATGAATTATGTCCCATTTGCCATTGATGAAAAGATAATAGGACATTTATTAACATTTGAAGATTTAACGGAACGAAAAAAAATGGAAAAGCGAATTATCGCCTCAAAGGATGAGGCCGAAAAAGCTAATTTAGCGAAATCTGACTTTTTATCGAAAATGAGTCATGAACTCCGAACTCCACTGAATGGTATTCTCGGTTTTTCACAGTTATTAGAATTAGAGGATACCCTTACGGAGGAGCAACAATTATTTGTAAAGGAAATTATCAAAGGTGGGCGCCATTTATTAAGCCTTATCAATGAAACATTGGATTTATCGAGAATTGAGACGGGTAAATTAAAAATTTCTTATCAAACAATTGGAATCAATCAAATCATCAATGAATGTCTCAATTTGATGGTACAGCCCTTTGCGGCAAAAGGGATTCAATTTACGAATAAGCTAGACAAGAGAAATGAATTATTTATTTATTCTGATCCAATACGGTTTAAACAAATCATTTTAAACTTATTGGAAAATGCGGTGAGATATAACCAACAGAATGGTGAAATCATGATCGACGTCGAACTTAAGGATGAATACGTTATTATTCATGTTACCGACAATGGGATAGGTATTTCTAAGAACGATCAAGAATTGATTTTTGAACCATTTTATCGGGCTAAGAATAGTAATGCGGAAGGAACCGGAATTGGTTTATCGCTAGTCAAACAACTTGTCATTTTAATGGGTGGGAAGTTGGGAGTAGAGAGCTCTGTTGGAGAAGGAAGTGATTTTTGGGTAGGCTTCCCAGTAATCACTATCGAAAAAGATTATTCCACTGATTATATAATAAGCGAAAAAGTTTTTGTACCTGAAATGAAGCAGAAGAAAATCTTATATATAGATGATAATCCATCCAATCTTTTATTAGTTTCACAAATTTTTAAAACGGTCCAAGAAATTACTTTATTATCAGCATTGACAGGAAAAGAAGGAGTTGATATAGCTTTAACTCAATCCATTGATCTAATCTTATTAGATATGAATCTTTCCGATAGTAATGGGTTTGAGGTAATGAGGCAATTGCAGTCTTCTCCGATAACGAAGGACATTCCCGTCATTGCATTAAGTGCTAATGCCATGCCAAGTGAGATCAACCATGCATTAGAAAAGGGATTTAAAGACTATATCGTAAAACCGATTGAAATATCCTCTTTCTTAAAGGATATTATTGTGCATTTAACTTAATACTATAAGGGTTAACTCTCGGGAGCCTTCACAATCTGACTCCCTTCCTTTATGAGGAAATACAGGAAAATCCTATAGGTTGTTGTAAAATGTCCTATTTTTGTTCTTTCATGTCCGAAATTTGTTCTGAAGTGTATAAAATGGTTCCTTTTATGCCTTTTAAACGTTAGACGCAATCTAGGGAAAAAGTTACATTTACATAAGGGAAAATATAGGTAAAAAGAAATAGAAGGACAACTATGGTTTCCGTTAATTGATTAAAATTTCTTATATTCGTATATTAAGATTCAACTTTAATTAAGGTTTTAAAGATATGGTAAAAGTGGGGGTAATTGAATGGAGAAACTGACCGTTATTTTGGCAGAAGATGATGATTCCTCTAGACTCCTATTATCTAAGTTTATAGAGGCTTTACCTGAATTTGAGGTAATAGGTGAGGCTTCTACTGGAGAAGAATTAGTCGATTTAGTGATGATAAAACATCCTGATCTTGCTTTAGTGGATATTCATATGCCTGTGATAAATGGAGTGGAAGCGGTAAGAGTTTGTAAAAAAATATTCCCTTCCCTTCAAGTGATTTTTACTACTGGTTCGGTTGACTTTGCTGTAGATGCTTTTAACGTTTCAGCAGTTGATTATTTAGTAAAACCTATTGAAAGACTTCGCCTTTATGTCGCTTTAGAAAAGGCAAAAAAATCAATCCGATTGGAACATAACATAAGTAAAAAAGTGTTAAGTAAGCTCACAATAAAATCCAATAACGCTTTTATCTATCTAGACATTGAAGACATTCTATTTATTGAAAAGGAAGGTCGGAAATGTATGATCCATACTGTGGATAATCAATTTGTAACAACGCAAACACTTCAAGAATTGATAGAACAGCTACCAGGATATTTTTATAAATCACATCGTTCCTACATCATCAACATTAGAAAGGTTGAAAAAATTGCCCCTTTTGGTGAGACGTATCTAGCTTATTTTGCTTCTGAAAAAAAAGTCGCTCATATTTCAAAATTGAAAATTAATGACGTACACCAGTTACTAGGGAATTGAGCCTGAAGCATGGGGACGGTTCTCGTGCTTCATTTTCTAATACATATAAATTACGGCTACCCAGGGAGTTGGCTCCTTTGAGATTTAATAATTTATCTAAGGAAGTTCGGTTGCATTTTTCCTTTTAGGTTAGCTATAACTAGCCATTTGGAAGTGGAATGTCGAATTTTGTACGTATCATGTCCAAATTGAACTCTATAATGGCATTCCTAATGCTCATTATGTCTGTGGCTCATTGGCTAAATAATAGTTAAAAAGTTACAATTATTAATAAAAATTGTTTAGTTCTTTTGGAGAGGCAGAACGTATACGCCTTATTTTTCCTTAACCGATAAATCGGATCAAATTTCAAGACCGAAAATCAATGATGTATGCAAGGTATTGGTAAATCATCCGACATCATGATCTTGCTCAAGGACATTGGCGTAGCCATAATGGAAAGGAGAGACCCAAGTGTCAGTTACCATTACCGAAGAACTTCATGGTTTAATCACCGTTCTTCACTTAACTCGGACATTGGATTTAAAGACTAGTGAGATAGTAGAAAACTATGTAACGGAAATGAAAGAAGTAGACCTGTTAATTTTCGATTTTTCAAAAACAGAAACCATTCCACCCAACTTTATGAATACAATCAAGAAAGTGATTTTTTTATCCAGAGTCAACAAGTTCACACTGAAACTTGAAGGAACGAGCGATCGGATTTTCGAATCATTCCAGAGGGCTGGAATTTACCAAAATCTCAAAACTGCAAATACCATGATAGGCTAATGATATGTGAATGGATAAATGGAGGTATAATCAAGGACCTAATCGTTACAGTTCCACCCCATTTAGGAACATTTCAGTTCGTTTGTATTGTAAATAAATAGGGGATAAACGATGATGCTCCTAATTTATACTCCGGATAGGGGATTTTGATGGGGAATATGAAGGTTATGATTGTAGAAGAAAATGAGAGATTTGCTGAAGATATTTGTGAAAATATTAACAAACAGGATGGATATGAAGTAGTCGAAGTGGTACATGATGGAAAAAGTTGTCTTTTATCATCTCAACTAAAACATACTGATATTCTTATATTAAACGATTTACTGCCTGTGATTGATGGTTTGACTGTTTTACAGGAGTTAAATAAACGGGGCGTTATGCCATCGAGTGTCATTTTTATTAATTCCATTCCAAGTCAGTATGTCATAAATCAAGCCAAAATAGCTGGAGCTCGTTTGATCCTTCAAACACCTTTTGAAATGGGCCATTTCATTAATCAAATGAAATTAGTAACCCCTTCGAAAGGTGAGCAACACTATACACAAAATGAATTACACACACTCATTACCAAGTGCATCTTATCGCTAGGAATAGTAAGTCATTTAGATGGCTTCCATTACCTGCTAGAATCAGTTTTTATGATCGTAAATGATAGAAATTTAGAAGGGTCTATTACAAAAAAAGTGTTTCCGGTCATTTCAAAGAATCGCCATGCATCCGTAAGTACGATTACGAAGAGAATTAATTATGCCATTCATCATTCCTGGACTCGATCCCAAAAAGAGATGAGGGATTTTCATAAACGGTCTAATCTAATGGAGTATTTCTCCTATGAACCTTCCATTAATGAAGTCATTGGTCTTGTCATTAATCTCATTCTTCCCAAATTCACTCATCAATTAGATCAGTCTAGTTAACTATATATTGACCGGGGATGCCTAATTTGTTTGGAGGAATTTTAATGATAGAAAACATCCTATTTAAAGGAAATATTGGGTATTTACTTATTAAATTGGTTAAAGTGTATCCATGTAAAAATGGCGGTTATGATGTGGAAGGAAAAATTGAAATCAAAAGTGGAAATTATGCTGTGATTGGTCAACTATGGTTTTCCATAGATGATCTAACTAAATTCTGTAACCAATTAGAACATTGTCTTCGAAGTAAGACAGAAGAAGCCGTTTTTTGGAATTATAATTTTAATTTGAAGATTTCTGTTAGGGTGAGCCCATCAGGTACCTTCATTATTTATGGGTTCTTTAAGGAAAATACCCACCTAGAGAATGAATTATCATTCGAATTGGAAACAAATCGAATGGAGTTGGCTAAAACACTAGAAAACCTACAGAACATCGTTCAATTTTATTCAGAAACGGCTGAATAAATCATTCATTTTGTTTGAAAGTGTTATTCATGATAGGTATTGCAAGGTTTTTATAACATAGGAGGTGCAGTTGTGAAAAGACTTTTTAATAGACTAGTAACAGGAAATAACTTAAGTACACCAACTATTAGGACAGAGGAATTTCCCTCTGTAGTCCATAACTATCTAAAACCTGTGATAATACTAGATGTTAATGGAAATATCATTTCTATTAATCCTGCCTTTACTCAACAATTTGGTTATACTCTAAGAGATGTGGAAATGAAAAAGCAGTTCTTTAAATTCTTTATAAAAGATAACCTGGAAGAGGCAAAGGAATACTTTAAAATGGCTAAGACAGGAAAAATCCAATCTTTTCAGACGACAGGAGTTTCCAATAATTCTAAAACATACGATATTTTGGTTACCTTCATTCTAGAAACCAATGAAAATAATATTTATGTCATCATAAGAAACATAACGGATCTAATAGAGAAGGAAAAGGATAGAAAAAACTATGAACTTATGCTTTATGAAAAGGAAAAGCAGCTTTCCAATCTTTATAACAACCCTGATGTAGGAATTTGGTCTTTAAACCCAATTAGTAATCAAATATTCTTCTGTTCCCAAGGAGTAGAACAAATCACAGGATATTCTATCAAGGAATTGCAAAGTCATGATAATTGGAAAGCGATTATTCATGCGGAGGATTTGTCTCAATTTGTGAAAATGCAGCAGGGGTTGACGAAAGGGAATATTATCCGCCACCAATACCGTATTTTCCGGAAGGACGGAAAAACTGTTTGGATTCAAGATTATATGATCCCTACATTAGCTGAGAACGGAAAATTAGTTCAAATAGATGGTCTCATTTCAAATATTACGGAGCAGAAAGAACTAAGTGAACGGGTAAATCATCTTTTATATCATGATTACTTAACGGATTTGCCCAATCGGCGAATGTTTGAAGAAAAACTCCAGCAGCTTACAGTGGACATACATGATGAGGATAAGAAATTTTCGATTATGCTCCTTGATATTGATAACTTTAAATATATAAACGATACGCTCGGACATACTCTTGGGGATGAAATTCTTAAAGTATTTACTGACCGTATTTCGTCCTATTTAGCTCCCCGTGATTTTTTTGCTAGACTTGGTGGGGATGAGTTTGGTATTTTACTTACTAAAATGGATTCGTTTGACTACCTAAAAGATTTTGCGGAAAAGATCCTTCTTAGTTTAAAAGACCCATTTTATATTAACGGTTATGAATTATTCATCACCGTAAGTATCGGAATTAGTATTTATCCCGAGGACGGAGAAAATCCGCAGGAATTATTGCGGAATGCTGATATTGCTTTATATAAAGCGGAAATGCAAGGGAAGAACAATTATATGATTATTTCTCCGTCCAGTAGTATTGAGTCATACAAGTTATTTAGCTTAGGCCGTGATTTACAAAAAGCAATAGGGAATAATGAGTTGGTTTTGTATTATCAGCCTAGGGTGGATACAAAAACTGGTAGGATTGACAGCGCAGAGGCTCTTATACGATGGGAACATCCGAAATGGGGACTTATTTCACCGAAGGAATTTCTTCAAATCGCCGAAGAGAATGGATTCATTACCAGAATTGAAGATTGGGTATTAAATCAAGTATGCCAACAATTAAGAAAATGGAAAGATGCCATGTTTTGTACGGTACCCATTTCGATCAATATTTCCGCTATCCATTTTATGAAAAAAAATTGGCTGGAATATGTTGAACAAACGATCCAAAAAGCAGAGATTAGCCCAAGTGAAATCGAATTCGAAATTACTGAGACGACCCTATTGAACAATGAAGAAGTGGTAAAAGAAACAATTCAATCAATCAAGCAGATGGGCATTAGAATTTCATTAGATGATTTCGGAAAAGGTTATTCTTCTTTATCCTATTTAGCTCTTTTCCCTTTTGATGTCATCAAAATTGATAAATCGTTTATCCAAAATATGACCGAATCCCAGCATAACTTGTTTATTGTAAAGTCGATTATTTATTTGGCAAACAGTTTGAAAATAGATGTGGTTGCCGAAGGAGTCGAAAAGATGGGACAATTAAAATTACTTCAGAAAGAACATTGCCTACTTTCTCAAGGTTATTTATTTAGTCGTCCAGTTCCAGTTGAAGAATTTGAACCTCTAATGCAGCAAAAAGTCCTACAACCAATCGATCCATTATTAAAAGAAAAGCAAAGAAAAAGAAAACACTTTCGAGTAAGTTTCCCTTATCCACTTGAAGCAGAAATGACACTTCTCTCTATTGGAGGTAAAACATTGCATTTAGGAAAGGCAAAAGTTTTAATATACGATATGAGTATCGGTGGGCTTCGCTTTCTTTCTACCTTGAAACTGCCAGTTAGGGGCGATATGACCCTTCGGTTTTCTACAGAAATTCTCCATAAAACCATTGAAGTAATGGGGCGTATTGTTTGGAAAGAAGAAGACAATGAGGACATTACTGAATATGGTATTGAATTTATGATTGGAGAGCATGAATCGACATATATTAACGGAATTCTTAATAGTTTTGCAGTCTTAATGAATAATAATATTGGGCCGGCTACCTATAAAATGGTGACAGAAAATAATTATGAATATTTTCAAAGAAAATAGATTTTTAAACGGTATAATAATGAAAAGGCAAATTTATCGAAAGATGAAGACGCAAAACTAGAGGGGCTAAGATCCTTAGGATGATGCCAGCCAGTTTCCGATGATTTAAAGTAGACTAATCGGACTGATTAGTCTTTTTTTATAGAAAAAAATACGTTCGTAAGAGGTAAAAAGATTGATTCGTAAAATATTATATTTGTTGGTAATGGTAGTTATTTCAATTTTGCCTATCATTATTCATGTCCATTTGAGTGAAGAAATGCGACGGCTATCAACATTTGTTTGGTCCATTTATTTGATTCCTAATATATTGATAGTCATTATGTATCCAAAATGGAAGGTCGCTGTTGGAGTTGCCTGTTTCTATAGTCTTTTAAAATATGGGACGTATTTTTGGGGTGAAGGCTTTTCAAGTAGTATTGAGTTGATTGCTTTGTTTTTGGAGTCCTTAATGAATGGAGCGATTCTGCTAACGGTTACTCATTTTCGTATGGAGCATATCAGGGTATTGAAGAAGATGCAAAAACTAGTCATCATCGATTCGTTGACTGGATTATACAATCGAAGGTATTTCGACTTAATTCTTGAAAAAGTGATTCCGTATAGTCAAAGAGAAAATAGTCCCTTGATCCTTATTATGTTGGATATTGACTATTTTAAAAAGGTAAATGACCATCATGGCCATCAATGTGGTGACGAGGTCTTAAAACAGATTTCAAACATCATTAAAACTAATGTTAGAAGTTCTGATGCGTATGTTCGGTTTGGGGGCGAGGAATTTGCTATTGTTTTGCCAAACACAGAAGTAGGCGAAGGAATAAGATTAGCAGAAAACATCCGTAAAGAGGTTGAACAATCATCATTTACGTATAAAAATGAAAGAATATCTATCACGATTAGTATGGGTTTATCCAAATACCAAGGAGAAATCGTCCAAGAATTTATCGGAAAAGCCGACAAAGCCCTATACAAAGCCAAAGAAAATGGCCGAAACCAAGTAATCGTTACGTGATGGGATGGGAATAGGGGGACGATTTGAGAATGATGGGTAATTATGGCAGTAGGAAGAGCTCAAAATGTCCAATAGAGGGCTTCTATTGGACAAATGGTGGCTTCATAGGTGGTTGGTGCCAGGCACCACGTTAAGCTATTTTATGATAGGAAAATATAAATCAAATTCCGACTGTGCTGATGTGGGGTTATATCTTTTATCATAGCGTTCGAACCAGAAGGCTGTATGGTCAATGGTATAACCTGATTCTACTATGGTTTTGCGAGCGTTGTTAATTGTTTCTCCTAGATTCTCCGTTAATCCTTTATGTGTGAAGACTGCATAGGTAGCAGCAGGGATGGTCAGAACCATCATTCCTGCTGGAACATTGGTCGTTTCGGACACTTCAACTGCGGTATAGTAAGTAAAATCGCTTGGACGATCGTTGGTTAATCCAATTGATACCTGAGGGTTTACGATTGCCGATATTTCTGGAATACGGCTTACAAATTTACCCCATAATGGTCCGATTTGTGATAGTTCACTGTATGGACCAGATAGTTCCATACCAACCACTTTAAATTCTTCTTTTGATACGAGTTGGAAACCTAAATGATTACTAGTTAACATGATATCCCTCCGCTAAAAAAAATGTCTATCTATCTTTATTGTACTAACCCATATCTTGAAATTTTTGATATTTTTTGCGGAAATCTTATGGTCACTCTACAGGAGATTCAATCTCGTGAATCGGAACCCATATTTCCACTCCTATTTCATCACTTTCACTTTTCTTCCAACTTTCATTGTACACCTCCATTTCGACTCCGAAATTTAACCGATAGGTGGTAGTAGGTAACCATGAACCATAAATATAGTTTGCTAGCTTAGGTATGTTTTGTGAGTTGCCGTAATAGGTAAAGACTGCATACGTTCCTCCTGGGACCTCTGAACCAATCATCCCCGTTGGTATGGGCGTATTCCCCGAATGGACTTCCATACAAGCCATGTAGGAAAAATGAATGCCCCCACCTGTAGGTCGTCCAATTCCATAGGTTATTCTACTGTCGGTTTTCCCTTGAATTTGGTCCATGTTTAAAAGAAACGATTCCCATAATGATGGGATATCATGTTGAATCGTTTTGTTTCGATTAGCTGACCCGGCAATTTCAAGTTGTTGTTTCTCCATACCTATTACATAGAATGAATCCCTTTTCTCGATTCTTGGATTTAAATTGGCTACATCAAGCTCTTTATCAAAAATGTCCAAAATCTCATGGGGGCCTACAAACTCTAGGTAAGGTTTATTATTTCGATATTTTCCGGGAGTGACCCCGAATAACTGTTGAAATGACCTCGTAAAGGACTCCTGACTTTCAAATTGATATTCGTACGCAATATCAATAATTCTTTTATTCGTTTGATTTAAATCATATGCCGCACATGTAAGTCTTCTACGTCTAATATACGTTTTAATAGAACAACCCATAATAGAGGTGAATATTCTATGAAAATGATATAAGGAATAACCGGCATGAGAGGCTACTTTTTCAAGAGATATATCATTGTGAATATTTTCTTCTATATAATCAATAGCCTTTTGAATGGAATGAATATATGGCATATGAATTCTCCCTATGTTTCAGAATAAGTTTTCTAATTTTAAATATTACAACAATTCTAACTGCCGGTAAAGTTTTTGGTGACCGTAGAATCATTCGTTGTTGACCTTGTGTCAATGGTATCCCAATTGATTAATGGTGTTAACATTTGCAAATTTACTCTATTGTTCTTGTTGATGTAATGGTTTAGCGAAAGTGGAATGGAAATTTATAGTTTTAACTTTTAACAGCAGAGCACTTATTATATAATATAAAAGAGTAGGGTGTTGACAAATTGTCAATGAACTGAGTATATTAAATTGGCACTTTATAGAAACAATGGAGAAGCAATGTTTTGCGTCATGGCATCCTATATTTATTAATGGATTGATTTTTACTATAGAAAGGAACATAGAGATGGCAGATACCAAATTAAATAGTCAACTAGGCTTGCTTCTAAGTAAATTATTGAAAGAACGTTCCTTATCAATGCGAAAGCTTTGTGAACTAACCGATATTGATACAGCAACGATTTCTCGGATTATGAATGGTAAACGCAAACCGAAACTAGAGCATCTACAAAAATTCGCCTTATGTCTAGGAGTTCCTATTTCAGAATTGCTGGAAGCTGCAGGTTTTCCGATGGAACCGAAACAGGTACATGGGCATACTGATTTTCATGAGTCGGTCAACAGTATTCAAAGTGTTCTGGAAGCTTCTGATCTGTATGATAAAAATTTTTCCATTGCCAATGTGGAACAGAAATTGGCCGATTATCAACAATATGCGCAAACAGAAGAGGGAAAGAAATCTATACTTAAGAGCTTTGGCGAGAAGCTCCAGAAAGTCGGAAGCATAGGTCCGTTTATTAGTCAGTTAAAGGAAATGTATGAGCTATTTTGTTCAAATAAGGGGACATCCCAGCAGATTGCAATTGTGGGGAGTGCTTTAATCTATTTTATTTTATCCGTAGATGTCATTCCAGATTACATTTTTCCAATAGGTTATCTCGATGATGCGATGGCGGTTCAAATTGTCTCAAGACTTCTTCCAATCAAGTAATAGATTTTTTCTATTGATAAGTAGATGGTAAAACTCCCAAAAAACTTGGACAGGCAGGCGTTACGCGATGACAGAAAAACAACTTGATATCATTGAACATCTCGATGAGTTACGAAAAAGAATATTGATTACTGGAGTTGCTTTTATCCTTTTTGTAATTGTGGGTCTGGTCTATGTCAAAGATGTATTTCTCTTTTTCATGGGGAAACTTGATTATAAGTTAATGGTGATTGGACCTAGTGATATTTTGTGGATTTATTTCCAAATAGCTACCGTGGTTGCCGTGGCCGCAACCATCCCTATTGCTGCTTGGCAAATCTGGTTATTTATTAAGCCGGCTTTAAAGCCTAAGGAAAGAAAAGTGACAGTCCTGTTTATACCTGCTTTGTTTATCCTTTTTGTAGGTGGGTTGGCATTTGGCTATTATTTTATTTTTCCTAATATCATGTCGTTTCTTCTGCATTTGGGGAGTGATATGATGACGACTTCTTTTACAGCCGACCGATATTTCAATTTTTTAATTGAGATGACCTTGCCTTTTGGATTGGCGTTTGAGTTGCCTCTCATCTCAGTGTTCTTGACGACTCTAGGTATCATAAATCCATATAAGATTGCTAAACTTCGAAAATATGCCTATTTTATTCTGGTTATCATTGCTTCTATGATTTCCCCGCCAGAATTTATTTCTCATATATCCGTCGCAATCCCATTGATTCTTATATATGAAATAAGTGTTTTTACGTCGAAAATGGTATATAAGCGAATGAAACATGGGGACGGTTCCTTTGCTTCTTTCGGATAGAATCATGGGAAAGAAGCAATAGGGGTCTTTTTAAGGAATGACCGAATAATGGCTAGAATTTTATATCACTATTTTTCGATCCTTCCTGTTGGTACCTTTAACATGTCTAATCCAAACATGAAAAGTGGAATTCCCAATAATAATCCCCACACACCCATCATGTGTTCGGCGATAAATAGAATGGAGAAGGTGAAGAAGATTGGGAGTTTCATTTTGATGGAATACAACTTTGGGTTTAAAAAGTAATTTTCCACTGCATGAACAATGAAAATGACAATGAGTAAATGTAAAACTTTCACGTATCCTCCAACCTGGAAAGCAATGATGGATAATGGAAGAAGCGAAAGAATGACTCCAGCAATCGGAATAAGCCCCAAGGTGAATATCATAATTGTTAGGCCAAGAAGTTGCGGAAAACCAATGATCCAAAGACCGATGCAGGATAGTACCGCATTAGCTCCAGCAATCATAATTTGCACCTGTACCACTTTTCCAAACGTATTAAGGAAATTCTGGCCGAACTCTGCGGAGTAATGATAAAGAAAGCTAGCTTTGCTATACTTGAAATTATGTAAAAAAATTTTGATTTTTTCTTTTTCTAAAATAAAAAAGAAACTGAGTAACAATGCTAAGATAATCTGCAAGACAAAACTGCTTATATTCGCTACATTCTTTAAGACTTGATTACCTAATTCCCTTACATAATGAGCAATATCCAACTCTACTAAAGTGGCGTACAGTGTTGGATTCATGTTTTCTTCATAATCCGATAGCCGGAATTTCGATATTTGCATAAAAATTTCGCCAATCTGTTTTATAGTCATGGGAGCATATTTGTAACCGATGAACCCAATTAACGATAGAAAGGTTCCGAAAATGAGGAACAATATCACTTTTGGGGGCATTTTTGTCCTAGTTTCCAATGACGAATACAGTGTGTGAAATAAATAGGTAAAAATAAATGTGAGTAAAATGAGATTAATGACATGTCTAAATAAGTATAAGATGGTAACCAAAACGACAATTGTTAAGAGCTTTTGGGCATATGGCTGTTTTAACCAAAGTTTCAATCAATCTTCCTCCTTAAACTTCTGCGTGCTTCCCCAGATATGATCATATTAAATCCGCTGTTTAGATGCCTTGGTACTTATCCTAGTATAACGATAAAGTAGCAAACCTCCTAATTCATTCACAACTGTTGACAATTTGTCAACGGGTACTATTATTGTAAGAAGTGCATTCCATTAATGCAACCATTTATTTTGATAAAGTGTGGAAGCTCCATTGAATTATTGGGAGAAAATAGGAGATTGGTGACAGGCACCAACCTCCTATTTTTTGGTTGTTATATCAATGATTTTAAGTTTTTGGTCGTATTGCAGTTTTGTTTCGAGTGCTTGGCTGATGAAGCGGATGGGTACCATGGTTGTTTTTTGGTTTAGGACAATGGGTGATGCGTCGATGGTGATTTTTTTGTTGTTTATGTAGGCGGTTTTGCTGCCTATTGTTAACTTTACTGTGGTTGTCCCTTTTTTCGCGGTCACCGTCTGTGTTTTTCCGTCCCATACCACCGTCGCTCCAAGTGTTTCAAAAATACTCCGCATAGGGACCATTGTTCTTCCTTGGCTTACAACAGGTGGCTGCGTGTATCTTTGTTCCTTGCCATCAATATTGACGGTAATTTCGTCTAAATCAAATAGATGGACATCATAGGTTAACGAAGTAGGGGTACCATCTGAGTTTTGAAGTCCCTCTACCTTTACCGTGATCGTGTCTCCCTTTTCATATTGTAGATCATTCGGTTTAAAGGTTAATAAGTATGGATTGGCATAAAAGTAGCCATTCTGTATGTATCCAATCGGATTAATCAACTGCCATTTTTTCTTTGTCCGTTGGTTGGTCATTGTAATCTTGACTTTCTTTTTTTCGATTTCTTCAAACTTTCGATTATTTAACTCTAAAGACCATACGCTAGCCCCATATGCAAAGTTAATCGGGAAATTTCCTGCACTTGGCCAGGAAATGGTATCGTACTGATAGCCGAAATTCCTTGAACCACCTGAGTCCATATGCATCACAGAATAATATCCCGAATACCCAAATCCAACCTGAGTCAAATTGGGATGCAAGATCGAAGTACGGTGTCCAACGCGCTGTAAATTATGCGAACCAGGATCGTCCATAAAGCCTTCGACCGCCCTCGCTAAAGAATACTGACCAAAGTGTAAGTTTTCCCACCCTGGATTGGCTGTTTCAAAGAATTGATCCGACATATCCTTTGGTTTTGACGGGTGATGTGGGTTAGCAGGGTTATAATTCACCTCTAATAGCACCGCCTTATGCTGCGCTGAAATCATTTCTTCCTTGCTTAATGTTATATTCGGATTCATGTTTGCAAGGAATCTAACATAGTTTGTCATGTTAAGCGCATCGTTAAGAAACGTCTGTTTTAGGCTTCCAGCCTTATATGGTGCTTTTAATAAAGGCTTTTCTATGTAAAATTCACCTTCATGCTTCGGTGAGAGCTGATTCCATTTTCTCTTAATCTCTGATTTGGTTTTCAGTTTTTCTAACATGCTATATGTCACTAATTTTTTACTAATTTCTATATACTCATCATAAAAATAATTGTCACCCGCAACAAAGTAAATGATGTAGGTGAACCCCTTTAAAGGCGATGTCGTTATTTTAAAACTACCATCTGGACCAATATCACCATCATAGTAGCTCTCTTCATTTTCATCTTCTTGGTTCCTGACATAGACAGAAACCTTCTTAATGGTTTTGTCCTTCGTTGAACCAGTGATTGTGATCGACCCATCCGTATTAAATACAGCTTTTGAAAACTTTCCGTCTGCATAACCTAAAATAGGCTGAACCGAAACCGCCAAAACAGGCAGATGAAAGCTCATCATAAGAATGGCCATTATCATCAGCCCAAACGAAATTCTTGTAAACTTCAAAATGAACTCCTCCTTTTTATCAAGTGATTCCTATTTTAATAGATATACAAATAGTTTACTTCTTATATAAAGACTTGTAAAAAATGCAGCATAGAGCGGTTTTCGTGCTTCTTCATAGGTTCTACCAGACTTAAGAAAAAGTAAAGAAGCTTATCTTATTTGAAAAAAGCCAGCATTTAGTCCCGATTTATGGAGGGGTCGACAAAGAAATTAGTTCTTTAGTAATACAAAATGTGTTTAATTTCCTCTCTTGAAGATGTGCTTTAGGTATGTCGTTAATTGTCAGATTTTGTAGTAAAATGTCAAATTTATGTTGTTAAATGTCTGTTATTAGTTATGAAATAGAGAAAAAAGGTCTTTTCGTGGGATTTGTGGATTGGACATATTATAGGCTAAAAGGTAGAGTTTCAATTGGATGATTACTGGAAAGTTGTTTGATGGATTGATAAAAAGAGCTGTTCATCAAATCGAATCAAAGTTTCCACTATGTTTCTATTGATGATATTTCTTTCATAGAGAAAGTTAGCAGGAAATCCATTTTTTATACAAATGATGGTCAGTTCGAAACCTCCTATTCTCTGCAAGAAATAGAGGCTAAACTACCAAAATACTTTTTGGACAGGTTCTTGGTTCTCAGGATAAGGGCGAGTCCTCTTGTCTCTACTAACAGGTAAAATATGTTTGACCCGATGGAAGGGGAGAGATTATGACAGTTCAAACAGATGATTTTATTCTTGATATGTACATTTCCGAAACCTCACAGCTTGTTGAACAGCTTGAGAAAATAGTCCTAGAAAGTGAACAGTCAGATCATTTTTCGGAAAGTATCGTTAACGAGATTTTTCGAATCATGCATACAATTAAAGGGTCTGCCGCAATGATGAATCATCATAATATAGCGACCTTAGCGCATTCGCTTGAAGATATATTCACTTATATAAGAGAACAGGGTAATTCCCAATTACCATCTATTTCCGAACTATCTGACATCATGCTAGAGAGTGTGGATTTCATTAAGGGAGAAATTCAAAAGGCAAAGCAGCTTGAAGTTGTAGATGGGGAAGCCTCACTTTTTATTCAAAAAGCTGAGTCTTATTTTATATTATTAAAAACTAGCAAACAAGGAAACGGGACGACAGACGAATCCAACTTGCAAACTCTTAGTAAATCAGAGTCAACCATCTTACATTCATTGATGTCAGAAAATAGTGATAATACATCTCCAATCTTTCATGCGACTGTTTATTTTGAAGATGACTGCCAAATGGAAAATATCCGCGCTTTCCAAATTGTGCAGAGTTTAAAGGAGATTGTGGAAGAATACCGCCATATACCGGAAGATATTAAGGAATTTACGATTTCAGGTGAAATGATAAGAAAACAAGGATTTCAGCTATTCTTCAGAACAGAGAAGTCATATGAGGAAATATATGAACTATTTTTACAATCTAGTTACCTTAAGGAATTAGAGTTAAAACAGATTCAGGAAACAGTTGAAGTGGAAAACGGGCATCTTAAAGGCGATCAGCCGAAACAGCAGATTAATTTAGATGAACCTGATTCTAAAGAAGAGATACTAACCAATTATTCCCAAAATAATTCCATAAATGTAAACGTTTTAAAACTAGACGAACTTATGGATTTAGTAGGGGAATTAGTGATTGCCGAAGCCATGGTGACACAAAATCCAGAACTATCAGGATTGCCCTTAGAGCAATTTCGGAAAGCTGCCAGACATCTGCAAAAAATTACACACGAAATTCAGGATAAAGTAATGGCCATTCGTATGGTTCCTTTGTCTAATACGTTTCAGAAGATGCACCGGGTTATTCGTGATATGTCAAAAAAACTTGGCAAAAGTGTGAATTTAAGATTAATAGGCGAAGAGACAGAAATGGATAAAAACATTATTGAACATATTTCTGACCCTATCATGCATTTGGTAAGAAACGCTGTTGATCATGGAATTGAAACCACGCAGGAGAGAATCGAGAGTGGCAAGTCTGAACCAGGATTAATCACACTAGAAGCAAAAAATTTAGGCGGGGAAGTCATCATTCATTTGAAGGATGATGGAAGAGGCTTGGATAAAAATAAAATCCTCAAGAAGGCTAAAGAAAATCAAATATTGTTAAAAGACCCAGATAAAATGACAGATAAGGAAATCTATCAACTGATTCTTCTTCCAGGATTCTCAACAAAGGAGAACATCACCGAATTTAGTGGCAGAGGCGTTGGCATGGATGTTGTTGTACAAAACATTTCGGCAGTAGGTGGATCGGTTTCTATTGAAAGCGTTGTTAATCAAGGGACGACCATTTCCATTCGAATTCCTTTAACACTAGCTATTATTGACGGAATGAACATAAGGGTTGGACAGTCCTATTATACGCTTCCAACGACAGCTATAAAGGAGTCTTTCAGACCGAACCACGATGATTTGATTAGGGATCCTGATGGGAATGAAATGATTATGGTTCGAGGTCAAGTCTACCCGATTCTCCGACTGCACCAATTTTATCATATCAAAACGGAAACCGTTCAAATCAATGAAGGGGTTCTTGTCATGGTCGAACAAGATGAACAGTTTATTTGCCTTTTTGTCGATGAGTTGTTGGGGCAACAGCAGGTAGTCGTTAAATCGTTGCCGCCTTATATTAAAAAGCTTAACAATATTACTGGTATATCTGGGTGTACCTTGCTTGGTGATGGGAGTATCAGCTTAATTCTTGATATTTCGGGATTAGCCAAAGCAAGAAAATGAAACGTAGGAGCTGAAAGAGGATGTCGGAGACTTTAACTCAAGAAGTTGAAACATGGGAAGAGGATACTCAAAAGGGTAAATTTCTCACTTTTTTTGTAGAAAATGAGTGCTATGGCATTGAAATCAAACATGTAACGGAAATCATTGGGATACAAAAAATTACCGAAATACCAGAGATGCCTGATTTTTTGCGAGGAATTATTAATTTACGGGGAAAAATAATTCCTGTTATGGACGTGAGGCTTCGTTTTAAGAAAATGGTCCAGGAATATAATGACCGAACCTGTATTATCGTTATTGATATCCATGAATGTTCAATCGGATTAATTGTGGATCGTGTTTCGGAGGTCTTATCGATATCCGATAGCCAAATTGTTGCCCCTCCAGAAATAAATCACAATGGGAACAAATATGTTATGGGAATTGGAAAAGTGGGAAATGACGTGAAATTATTATTAGATTGCGAAAAACTTTTAAAAGATGGGGAATTACAGCAGGTTCAAAATATATAAATAGATTTGGGAGGCTGTTAATATGTCTTGGCTTTATAATATGAAGGTTGGTAAAAAACTTATTTCTTCGTTTCTTCTTGTTGCTTTATTAGCGGGTGTAATGGGGGTATTGGGAATTATTAATGTGAAGAATATTAATAAAAGTTACACTACCCTATTTATTAATAATGGGATTGCCCTTGGAGATATTGGTACAGTAGGGGTTGAGTTTAATAAAATTCGCGCAAGCATTCGTGATATGCTTCTAGTTAATGAATTACCGGAAAAGGAAGCTATTATTAGAGACATCGACGAATTAACTAACCATGTGGAAGAGGGTCTAACAAAATATAAAAATAGTATAGAAAGCGAACATGAACGTAATTTAGTTACCTCTCTTGAAGAAGCACTTAGAAACTATAATTCTATTCAAATTAAGGTCATTGATTTGGCGATAACTGGTCAAACTGAACAAGCAGCACAACTTCTTAGGTCTGAGGGGATACCGCAGTCTAAAGTAGCCGAAGGATTTCTTAATCAAATTATTGAATTGAATAAGGAGTCTGGAGTAAAAAACTCAGATAGCCTTTCGAAGCAGACTGAAGCAACCGTTATGACGATGATTGTCATCTTTGTTATTGTCATGGTTGTCGCGATTACCTTAGGTTTGGTTATCTCTCGAATGATTAGTAAACCTATCGAGCAATTACTTCAATCAGCTGAACAAATTGCAGATGGAGATTTGGACGTAGAAATTGATATTAATAGAAATGATGAGATTGGAATGTTGGCAGCCTCCTTTAGAAAAATGGCTGATACTCTAAACGAGGTCATGAGTAATATTCGAACTGCAACTGAACAGGTTGCTTCTGGTGCGAAACAGGTGTCGGAATCAAGTATTTCACTGTCACAAGGAGCAACAGAACAGGCAAGTTCAATTGAACAATTAACCTCTTCCATTGAAGAAATTTCTTCTCAAACCAAACAAAATGCGGAAAATGCCAATCAGGCTAATATTTTGGCAGATACAGCAAAAGAGAATGCAACTCTCGGTAATAATCAGATGAGAGAAATGTTAAATGCAATGGATGAAATAAATATTGCATCAGAAAACATCTCGAAAATTATTAAGGTTATCGATGAAATTGCCTTCCAAACGAATATTTTAGCATTAAACGCAGCAGTTGAAGCAGCGAGAGCCGGTCAACATGGTAAGGGATTTGCCGTTGTCGCGGAGGAAGTTCGAAATCTTGCCGCAAGATCAGCAAACGCAGCAAAAGAAACAACGGAAATGATTGAAGGTTCGATTAAGAAGGTAGAAGGCGGAACAAAGATTGCAAACGAGACAGCCTCCGCCCTTCAAAAAATTGTCGATGATGTTGCAAAAGTTGCTAATCTTGTAAGTGACATCGATACTGCATCCAACGAGCAGGCGGCTGGTATCAATCAAATTAGTCAGGCTGTTATGCAAGTATCCCAAGTGGTCCAAGAGAATTCAGCAACGTCTGAAGAAAGTGCAGCAGCTAGTGAAGAACTATCTAGTCAAGCTGAATTATTGAGAGAACAAGTTGATAAATTCAAAATTAGAAAAAACTACACCAATTCCTATAGTGGGTTTGATGCAATTAATCCGGAGCTATTACAAATGTTTGAGAAAATGTCAGAAAAGAAAAATACAGGGCTGTCTCGAAGTGCCGATGCATACCCGGAGGTTGCCGCTACAAACCAGAAAAAAGATATTATTTTAAGTGACAAGGAATTTGGAAAATACTAACTATTACTAAAAGGAAAGAGACTATTAAAGGCTCTTTCCTCTTCTATAAATTGGAGGTGATCTAAGATGTACACGATTACCAATAATGAATTTAGACAAATGGCTGATTATATCAAGATGAATTTCGGGATTCATCTAACGGATGAAAAGAGAGTCCTTTTAGAAGGTCGACTAAGCAAAGTCCTCAATGAGTTAAATATCAAGAATTTCTCTGATTATTATAAGTATGTAACATCGGATAGAAGTGGAGAGGCCGTTAATACGTTAATCAATAAGATTTCGACTAATCATACTTTCTTTATGAGAGAGGTCAATCATTTCCATTTTTTAAAGGAAAAAGTGTTTCCAACCCTTTTACCTACTATAAAAGATAAGGACCTTCGTATATGGAGTGCTGGCTGTTCTTCAGGGGAGGAACCGTACACGTTAGCCTTTCTTGTGGATGAGTATCTTAACTTTGAGAAATGGACCTGGGATGCAAAAATCCTGGCGACAGATATTTCAGCGGATGCCTTGAATACGGCGAAAAAGGGAATTTATGGGAAGGATATGATTGCTTCCTTACCTAAACAGTGGAAATCAACCTATTTTATGAATCATCAAAATGAGAAATTTGAAGTTAAAAGTGAGATAAAAAAGGAAATTATTTTTAGACGCTTTAATTTGATGGAAAAGGCTTTTCCATTCAAGAAGAAGTTTCATGTGATTTTTTGTCGAAATGTCATGATTTACTTTGATCACAAAACCAAAATGGAACTAATTGAGAAGTTTTATGAATACTTAGAGCCGGGTGGGTATTTGTTTATCGGTCATTCCGAAACCATTGATCGGGAATATAGGAAGTTCAAATACATTATGCCTGCTGTTTATCAAAAGTGAATGAAGAAAATGAGATGGTTATATGCGTTTGGGAAAGAAAATCAAGGTTTTAGTTGTAGATGATTCACTTTTGTTTCGTGAGGTCATCTCCAGAGGTATTTCGACTGATCCAGACATAACTGTTGTTGCTAAAGCAGTAGATCCATTTGATGCCAGGGATAAGATATTAACGTATCATCCGGATATTATGATTTGCGATATTGAGATGCCTAAAATGAATGGGATTGAGTTTATTCGTAGGTTATTGCCTCAATATTCAATACCTGTCATTATCGTCAGTTCTGTTAGCCGTGCCGTGTTCGAAGCTTTAAATGCTGGTGCAGTTGATTTTATAACAAAACCTAATGTTCAGTTTACCAAAAATGTTGAAAATTTTATTGAAGAATTAATTGAAAAAATTAAAATTGCGTCAACTGCCAATGTTATGGATAACCCAAAGGGCTCGAATAACTTACCTACGCCTCCCCTTTCAAAGGAAATCACTAAAAAGATTATTGCAATTGGCGCTTCGACAGGAGGAACGGAAGCTGTATTTCAATTGCTTAAATCTTTTCCCGAAAATGGCCCGGGGATTGTCATTGTCCAGCATATTCCACCTGTCTTTTCAAAAATGTTTGCAGAAAGACTTGATCAGTCCTTAAAACTATCGGTTAAGGAAGCAGAAACTGGAGATTATGTGGAAAACGGAAAGGTTTTAATTGCCCCTGGAAACATGCATGTTAAGGTGAAAAAAGTGGGTACAAAATTGAAAGTGGAATGTTTTCACGGAGAAAAGGTAAATGGACATTGTCCATCTGCGGATATTTTATTCGAATCCGTTGCAAAAGAGGTTGGAAGTAACGCCATTGGGGTCATTCTAACAGGTATGGGTTATGACGGTGCAAAAGGGCTGCTTTCAATGAGACAAAGTGGAGCAAGAACGATAGGTCAAGATGAAAAAACATCAGTAGTATACGGAATGCCGAAAGTGGCATATGAAATTGGGGCAGTTGAGAAACAAAGCAGCCTTTCCGCTATTCCTAATCTAATTTTTTCGATGTTTTAGTCAGGCTTTACCGTGTAGCCTATGGTACGATTGGTTTTCTAGGAGTGAGGAGGTTTAGGGGGGTGTGGGATTTCTTCAAAAAATTAATAATTGACAAACCAAACTCAAAAGAAGTTGAGAAGAATGAAGTGTGTGAATCCATGTTAAAGGAACTTGGTGACTTTAAGTTTGCATTAGATCAATCCTCCATTGTCATTATTATCGATGCTGAGAGAAATATTACCTATGTGAATGATAAATTTTGTGAAATATCAAAATATAGCAGAGAAGAACTAATCGAACACACCCCTCAAATGATAAATTTAGGTTTCCAACCTAAAAAGTTTTTTTATGATATGTGGAGTATTCTTCAGAATGGTGATATTTGGGAAGGTGAAATCAAAAATCAGGCTAAAGATGGCTCTTTTTATTGGGTTAAGACAACGATGATCCCTTTTGTTAATGAGGAAGGAATCCCCTATCAATACATGGTCGTTGCTCAAGATATTACCAACGTTAAGAAAATGGAAGAAGAACTCTTTCATAAAGTTTTTCACGACGAATTAACTGGACTTAAAAATCGCCGATGTTTAAATAGTATGGAAGGGAAATGGATAACCGATCTTCATGAGGATAAACCTATTGCCTTTTTGTTTTTAGATATTAACCGTTTAAAATATCTAAACAATACCTTAGGTCATAGCATGGGGGACCACGTTTTGTACGCCATCGCTCAAAGATTCAGAAACTACCTTCATAACAAAGCTGAAGTATTTAGGTTTGGCGGTGACGAATTTATCATTGTATTCCAATATCGTTCGGATGATGAGGTAGAAAGTCTCGCCAACGGAATATTGAACCTATTTATAAAGTCATTTTTTTTGAATGGTGAAGAAATATTACTTTCAGCCAGTATCGGTGTTAGCCTTTTTCCAAAAGACGGTAAGGATATCGAAACTCTTGTGAAAAAGGCAGATAGTGCCATGTACATTGCTAAAAATAAGGGTACAAATGCTATGCAGTTTTATACTGCTGGAATGTATGAAAACATGGCAAAAACGATGAATTTAGAAAAGGCGTTAATGCAAGCTGTTAAGGAAAAAGACTTTTTAATTTATTATCAGCCAAAATGTGATTTAAGAAGTGATAAAATTTGGGGGGCTGAAGCCTTATTGCGATGGGAGCATCCGATCTTAGGGAATATCCCGCCTTCGGAATTTATTCCGTTAGCAGAAGAAACGGGCCTGATTGTCCCAATAACTAAATGGGTTTTGGAATCTGCTTGTAGGCAAAACAAAGTTTGGCAGGAAGAGGGTATTTCACCAATAATAGTAGCCGTAAATATATCAGCTAAATTAATTTCAAAAGAATTGGTTACATTGGTTGAAGAAGTTCTAAGAGAGACTGGATTACAACCATGTTTTTTAGAATTAGAGATAACGGAAAGTACCATGCAAGATCCTGGTATCACTATTCCTATACTAAAGGAATTAAAGTCACTTGGTGTAAAATTATCTATAGATGATTTCGGAACTGGTTATTCATCATTAGGATTTTTAAGACAATTTCCTGTAGATAGTCTTAAGATTGATCGTTCTTTTATAGATGAAATTAACAGGGACAATGGAATCATTGTTAAAACCATTATAGATATGGGTCGACATTTAGGATTTAATGTTATTGCTGAAGGTATCGAAAATATAGAACAAAAGCAATTTCTTATGGACTTTAATTGTATAGATGGTCAAGGATTTTTTTTCAGCCCGCCTTTACCGACTGATGAAATATGTAAATTATTAACTCATTCAGAATGGAATGTAAGTTAGCCACATACCGGTAGAGATTGAAAGAGGGAAGTGCTCCAACACTTCTCTCTTTTTGCTGTTGAACAACTTCCTTTAGCTCATCTACTTTCTGGTGTATTTTTTGAAATCATATGCTTATCTCGAACCGTCCCTATGTTATATTTTGTATAACTTTTGTATAAAGTTTTTGAAAAAAGCTTTTACAATTTTGGTTTTTTGTATAAAATGGTAATTATAAGGTTTAATGTTTTTGTTTTTTGAAAGGATGACGGTAGTGAGACGATTTTCTATACAGCAAGTGTCTGAGGTTACGGGGATTTCGAAGCAGTTGATTCGCAAGTGGGAAGAACGGTATGAGATTGTGACACCGCAAAGGTTGGACAATGGGTATCGATTTTATACGGAACAGGATGTTTATAAGCTATTTACCGTAAAATCTCTCATCGAGAAGGGCCATCCGGTTAAAAGAGCGGTGGAGTTACTCAAGACAGAAAAAGTTAAACCCGAGAATCACCCTAATATTCAAAGCGAATGGCAACCAGAGGTATGGAATGAGTCGGTTTTTAAGCTGCTTTACTATGGGGACAAATGCGACGAGGAGGGACTGATCATCACGCTTCAGCAATCCTTCCATCAATCCGGGCTCCAATCCTTTTTAACCCACGTCATTACACCCTTTTTAGTGGAAGTGGGGGAAAGATGGGAGCGTGGGGTATGGAGCGAATACCAGGAATCTTTTTCGAGTTTAATTGTCAGGGATTTTCTCATTGGCATTCGACGAAATATGAGAGGGAATCCGGATGGACCTCTAGTATTAGGTGTATGCTTGCCGTTTGAAAGACATGAGATTCCCGTGCATTTACTTTTATTAAGGTTGATGTTAAAAGGTTATAACACCATGATGGTTGGTGCTTCGCCTGCCCCAGGTACAATTGAATCACTTGTCAACCTGATGAATCCTAAGTTTGTCCTCCTCTCCGCGACAACGACTATTCCGTTTACCAAAGACACCGAGTTGTTAGAAAAAATGGATCAATTTGCTTTAACTCAAGAAAGAACCCGTTTTTATCTAGGTGGTGCCAGTGCCTATGAAGCAACCAAAAATAAAGACTTAAAAGCGATTACCGTGACCAATTCGATTGACGAGCTATTTCATTAAAGGGGGGGTTGTATTGAAATTTTTTACTGCATTTAGTTTAAAAAACAGTTTTGCCGTATTTATTATTTCATTCTTACTGATTTTAGGTGGCTTATTTTCTTTTTCAAAATTGAAAGTGGACCTTTTGCCTAATATTGAGTTTCCTCAATTATCGATCCAAATGATTTATCCGGGTGCGTCTCCTCAAGATGTGAATGAGCAGGTGACGAGCAAAATCGAAGAGAAGCTAAAGGGAATCGAAGGAATTAAAAAAATGCAAAGCTCTTCTTACGAAAGCATTTCGATCATTAATCTGGAGTTTCCCTTTGATGCCGATTTAGATGAAATCGAGGATTCGGTGAACCGTTACATTCAAGAAGCAAAGCTACCTGAGAATGTTCAGACGGAGATTAATCGTTTTTCATTTGGATCTTTCCCGATATTCAATATTTCGTTGTTCTCAAAAGGAACCAATGATTTACAAAAGATTCTTCAGGAAGAAGTGATTCCGGAATTAAATAAAATTAATGGGGTCAATAGTATTTCTGTTGGTGGATATAAAGAAGAAAAACTTGAGATTATGGTGAACCGTGAGAAAGCTGCCCAGTTAGGCTTGTCGTTGAATCAAATTAATCAACAGATTGGGCAAAAACAATTCTCTTTTCCTGCTGGGAGTGTCAAGGGCAGTGACATTATCATTCCTGTACGTGTCCAAGAAAAGGTGGAGTTATTAGAGGAGTTAGAGAATATCACCTTAACCTCTACCTTTCTCCCGAATGCACAAAGTGTTAAATTAACCGATATTGCCACGATTAAAGAAGTGTCTGATAAACCGGAGATTACCCGCTATAATCAACAAGATTCGCTATCGATGGCGGTGACGAAAAAGCAGGATGCCAATACCGTTGAGCTCGCTGGTAAAGTTTTAAATGTTCTTGAAAGTTATAACGACCGTTTAGACTATGCGATCGGTTTTGATTCCGCACAAGGGATTGAGAAATCGGTCAATACGTTAATCAAAGAAGGATTGCTAGGAGCGCTTTTTGCATCCATTGCCGTTCTTGTGTTTCTTCGGAATGTGAGAGCAACGATTATTGCGATTATTTCGATACCTCTGTCACTCTTGGTTTCTTCTGTGTTTTTATATCGATTAGATATTTCGCTTAATATTATGACGTTAGGTGGAATGGCCGTTGCAGTGGGGCGGGTCGTGGATGATAGCATCGTAGTGATTGAAAATATCTTCAGACGTGTCCGCAAAGATCAACAAGGAATGTCTGATTCGTTAGTCATCGACTCAACGCGCGAAATCCTAAAGGCGATTACTTCTTCTACGATTACAACAGTTGTCGTATTTTTACCATTAGGGTTTGTCGGGGGAATTACAGGCGAATTCTTTTTACCATTTGCCTTAACCATTGTCTTTTCTCTGTTAACATCCTTACTTGTGGCGATTACGATTGTCCCTATTCTTGCCAAGTTTTCATTTAAACGGGTGCCGAAGGAAGAGTCTAAGGAAGGAATTCTCCAACGTTTTTACGAAAAAACGATTAAATGGTCGCTCAACCACAAATGGATCGTCATCGGCTTATCAGTGCTGACTCTGGTCGGTTCAGGAGCACTGGTTCCAAGTCTTGGCTTTACCTTTATTCCGAATGAAGAGCAAAAGCTGCTGGTGGCAAGCTTTCAATTACCATCCACTACTCCTTTAGAAAGAACGAATGAAATTTCTCTTGCTGTTGAGGAAATGTTTGCCGAAAAAGGGGAAATTAAAGAAGTAACGGCGGGGATTGGAAGTCGTGATTATATGACAGGTCTTAAGCGTCAGAATCAGGCGAACTATTTTATCAGCCTAAAAGACGATGTTGAGGTGGCCAATTTTATCAAAGAATTAGAAGGTGACATGGAACGCATTGTGCTGGCAGAGGTGCCTAAAGCGAAATTGGGTGTTCAAGAGCAATCAACCGGAGGTCCGCCTACTAATAATAATGTCAATATTAACCTATATTCATCGGATTTAGCGGCCTTACAAACGGCTGCGAAAAATGTAGAAAGCTATATGAAGGAACAAAAGGATTTAAAATATGTCGTGAATAATTTTTCTGAAAAGCAGCGACAAATTATCATTGATCTTGATTCGGAGAAATTGGCAGAGTATGGCGTGTCTGGCTATCAAGTCCTGGCGACGGTAAGTGATAGTACCAAGCCAATGACTGTAGGTAACCTCGTTTTAAATGGAACGGAACGAATGATTGGATTATCTTATGATCAACCGTCTGATTCCGTGGAAGAGTTAAATAATTTGACAATCTTCACCAATCGGGGGCCAATTCCGATCAAAGAGCTGGCAACGATAAACGAAGTGGAGGAATATACCTCTATACAGAAGCTTGATGGTAAAATTTTTGCCCAAATTTCAGCGACGATTGATTCGAACGATATTCGTACCGTTTCCACAAGGGTGGTTGACGGTGTGAAGAATGAGGTTGATTTGGCAAAGGGTGTTACGTTTGAAGGTGGCGGCGGTAGTGATGAAACCGTAGAAACCTTTACCCAACTAGGGTTAGCGATGGTTATTGCGGTCGGATTAGTCTATTTGACCATGCTCATCACGTTTGGAAAGGCCCGAATTCCATTCATTATCCTGTCTTCGTTGATATTTATTCCGATCGGTTCGTTATTGGGTCTGTATTTTACCAATGAACCTATGTCTGTTAGCGTCATGATTGGCTTGTTAATGCTAATTGGAATCGTCACCACCAATGCGATTGTATTGGTTGACCGAATTGGCCAAAATCGTGAAGAAAAAAGGATGGATATTCGAGATGCTCTGATTGAAGCGGGGAAAACTAGATTACGACCTATCTTGATGACGGCATTTGCTACGATTGCTGCCTTGATTCCGTTGGCCCTAACTACTTCGTCAGGAACGCTTATTTCTAAAGGATTGGCTGTCACGGTCATCGGGGGATTAACCTCCTCCACGCTGTTAACACTCATTTTAATACCAGTCATCTATGAGATGTTTTTTTATAAACAAAGAAAAAAAGAAACCGGTTATCAAACTGAAACCTCGGTTAAATTAACCTAAGACGATATTAACTTTTCATTAAATGAGGGATGAAATGAATCGGTTTGCTCGACCTCGAATTGTTGTGAGTAAGTGCTTAGAATTTGAACCATGTCGGTATAATGGCGATGTCATTTCCGATCCAATGATCAGGAAACTACAGCCATTTGTTGACTTTCTTCCTGTTTGCCCGGAGGTGGGGATTGGTTTAGGAGTACCAAGAGAAACCATTCGGTTAGTCGAGGTTGACGGGGTTCGACGTTTAGTCCAACCTTCAACGGAAAGGGATTTAATTTCGACGATGGAATCGTTCTCTTCTCAATTTTTAGACCGATTGCAGGATGTGGATGGATTTATTTTAAAAAGTAAATCGCCAACCTGTGGCATGAAGGATGTAAAAATTTATAGCGGTTTAGCGAAGTCTCCTGTGATTGGAAAAGGTAGCGGTGTATTTGGTAAGGCCATTTTAGATCGATTTCCTTTATACGCGGTTGAGGAAGAGGGCAGACTGAGTAACTTTTCGATTCGAGAACATTTTCTAACGAAGATCTTTACTCTTGCGGAGTTTAGGAAGATAAAAAATGTCCAAGAGCGTGGCATTAAACCGCTTTTGGACTTCCATTCTAAGAATAAATATCTTTTCATGGCCTACAATCAAGCGGCCTTGAAGGAACTTGGAAAAATCGTTGCGAGTCATAAGCAGCGACCTATCGAAGACCTTTATGGAGCGTATGAACAGCAGTTGTATCGCCTGTTTGCGCGGAAACCGAGAGACCAGTCCTATATCAACGTGAGTCAGCATATAGCGGGGTATTTCAAAGAGGAGCTCTCCAAAGAGGAGAAGGAGTTTTTCACCACCATGTTGGAGAAATATCGTGGTGAAAAGATTCCACTCAGCTGCTTAACCAGCATCCTAAAATCCTGGGCTATCCGGTTTGATAATCAATACCTAAGCACCCAAACCCTATTCGACCCCTACCCCGAAGAACTTATCGAAATAAGCGATTCGGGTAAGGGGAGGGAGTATGGGTGAAACATGTGAAACATGGGGACGGTTCTGGTGTTTCATTTGGTGAATCATGCGGGTGGGTTGAGACTACTGGGAATAATCCAAAATTGTCCATGAGTGGCTGCTCATGGACAATTTTGGATTTCCGAGGATTGATTTTGTCCATGAGGTGGCTTTTTATAGACAGTTTGGGGTTTTGGCGGTCGCGATTTGTCCATGAGATGGCTTTTCATAGACAGTTTGGGGTTTTGGCGGTCGCGATTTGTCCATGAGATGGCTTTTCATA
>NZ_JBTOOE010000023.1:0-65678 GCF_054786815.1 Pseudoneobacillus rhizolycopersici
AAGACTCTCTCTTGGCGACCGATTCCTCTACTCAAACCCAATATCGGGCGACAAGACTCTCTCTTGGCGACCGATTCCTCTACTCAAACCCAATATCGGGCGACAAGACTCTCTCTTGGCGACCGATTCCTCGGCTCAAATCGATAATCAGACTCCAAGAATAGCCTTATTAGTTTTAACCACCAACGCGGCAGTCTCCCCTTTTTACATTCTGCGGTTTTTACCTAATATAAATATTGGCTCAAGTTCCCCGTTCTCGTATGCGAAGGATAATGCTGTAATTGGCACCTTACCGCTTGCAAAAAAGGACATGGCCATTTGAGCCATTACATCGTAACCGGTATTGTTTTGGATATCGGCTATAATTAAGACATCCTGATGGGGGACTGCTAACACCATATCACCTGTAATCTGACTCTGCATTTGTTTTAAGAACGAATCATTCAAAATTCGACTGGCATCATAACCATCATTTGTCGATAAAAAATAAAACGTATTACCCGCAACTACATCCTTTTTTACATTCGTAGACAAGGATCGCATATTAAACAAGGCCGCTTCTTTAATTTGTGTCGCCTGTAATCCATCGTCTGTTAACATTTTTTCATCGATTAATCGATACGACTGACCTAAATCTAATGCATAATAAATGCGGGTTTCTGCGGTATGATCTTCTGTTAAAAAACGGACACCTTCCCCCGTTTCTTTAGGGAATGAGGTTGAGCGAATCACCGGAAAAATTTTTCGATCATTGCCTGCCAAACTGTTTTCTGTACCCATTACTTTGAGACCTTCCTCAATGTAATAAACAACTTCATCAATGGCCTTTTCCTTTTGTTGATGCCACTTTGCGACGATACCTGCAACAGAAATCGTAATTCCTTTTCCAGTGCGAACATTAATAATTTTTAGCTCATCTTTTTTTCGATCATATGTGATAGACCGATTCGGTCCTTTTAAGCGGGCTTCTAACTCTCTTTTCATTTTTAGACTATCCATTTTCATTTCGAATTCCTCCTTACTAAGGATTTTACATGAAAAATCCCCCGTCTCAAAGAAAGACGAAGGGATGTTAGGCATTATGATTTTAATCCTGACATGAACTGCTCGATTTCCTCTTGTGTTTTACGATCTTTGCTGACAAAACGACCTAGTTCATTGCCGTTTTCATACGCAATAAAGCTTGGTATACCGAATACATCTAGCCCAATGCAAAGGTCAATAAATTGGTCGCGGTCTATGTAAACCCATGTATATTCAGAAAATTTCGCTTCGATTTCTGGTAAAACCGGCTCAATGACACGACAATCCGGACACCAGTTAGCGGAAAATAAAAACACATGACTCCCGTTGTTGCGTAATTCCTCAAATTGTTCAGTTGACTCTAACTTTTTCAATATAGACGCCTCCCATGCTACTTCTTAGATGATTTTACCTTAACAGAATGAACGATTTCCATCATTTGAGCTGCCTCTGTTGGAAGACTGCTTGATTTTACTTCTGAGGTTAGTTTGACTCCACCTATTCCAACGATTAACTCGTTTAAATCATCTTTTTCTAGACTATCGACTAATAGGTAGCCTAAATAATCATTGTTGTTGTACTTTTTATCTATTTCAAATTTTTCGTGTTGGTTTAATGTCGATTGATAAACGACATCACTTTTCGCATTTTCATGTTGATTATAGAATAAAATATATGTCTTTGTGCCATTTTTCAAAATGAGATTATTCGGTGATTTTTCGTTAATTTCAAAACCAAATGGCAAGTAAAAGGAAATGTCTTCTACATCCTGGTTTGACTTTTTTGGTTTTTCTTTTAATTTATCTTGAACGGTTTTGATTGTATCGTCTTTTTGATCTTCCAAAGATGCCTGGCAGCCCACTAATAAGCCGATTGATAATAGAAATAATATCGCAAGTCTCATTCGTTTTCCCACCTTAAAGGAAATTATTCACCATTTCTATCATACCGTGTATATCACTGGACAGGCAACTATTAAATAACGTTTATTTCACATAATGGTATTCGTACTGGCCAACCAACAGCTTTGTTACATGAGTAAACATTTCAACGCGGTTAATTTGGCCGTTGGTAAATACCCCAACTGCCCCTTCCTTTTTTCGGATGTTTTGTTTTTTCGTGTAGTCGTCCATGACAGGTCCTAACTCTTCACCATTACGAAGTCGGTCAGCTATTTCTCTTGGTAAAATTATTCTTGCCCCACCTGCAATGATTGGTGGATGATTATTAATGGCTAATGCCCCCCAATTGCTTAAAAATAGACCGTAGGAAGTCTCTTGTACGCCACCCTCTAGTCCAATTCCGATATCCCCTTCCGCCATTTTCAGAGCATTTTGAGCACGATTAATCGCTCCCTGAATCGTTTCTTCATCGGAAAATGGCATGCTGCTTACTCCAGATGGAGCATCAACGGGGAAAAATTCTTGGGTAGCTTCAAAGGCTGCTTTGACAGCCTTAATTTTTGCAGGATTATTGGAACCAATGATGATTTTCATCTGTGCAATTCACCTCGGGTCAAATTTCAAAAGGCATAGGTTTCCCTATGCCTATAGATATTAACTATTTTGTTTAATGGTTTCAACCGTTGTTTTGTCACATGATTTCACTAACTTAACAAGTAGTTCTTTTGCTGCAGCGTAGTCATCAACATGAATGATGGAAGCTGCTGTGTGAATGTAGCGTGAGCAAATACCGATGACCGCACTTGGTACCCCATTATTAGAAATATGAACACGACCTGCATCCGTACCACCTTGAGAAATGAAGTATTGATATGGAATATTATTAGATTCAGCTGTATCTAGAACAAATTCACGCATACCGCGATGTGTAACCATGGATCTGTCAAGAATGCGAAGTAACGTTCCTTTGCCCAATTGGCCAAATTCCTTTTTATCGCCTGACATGTCGTTTGCTGGACTTGCATCTAAAGCAAAGAAAAGATCAGGATTGATCATATTAGCAGCTGTTTGGGCACCACGCAAACCAACTTCTTCTTGAACTGTTGCTCCAGAATAAAGGATATTTGGCAGCTGCTCATCCTTCAACTCTTTTAGTAGTTCAATGGAAAGTCCACAACCATAACGATTGTCCCATGCTTTTGCTAAAATTTTCTTCGGATTCGCCATCGGAGTGAATGGACAAATTGGCACAATTTGTTGGCCTGGACGGATACCGATTTTTTGGGCATCTTCACGGTCATCTGCGCCAATATCAATTAACATGTTGGAAATTTCCATAGGCTTAGCGCGCTTTGCTTCATCTAGTAAGTGCGGTGGAATAGAACCAATAACCCCAACCACAGGTCCATTGTCAGTCATAATTTGCACGCGTTGTGCTAAAAGAACTTGATTCCACCATCCACCTAATGTTTGGAACCGAATCATTCCATTGTCGGTGATGCTTGTTACCATAAAGCCAACTTCATCCATATGACCAGCTACCATAATGGTTGGCCCGTTTGCATCGCCCTTTTTCAAACCGAAAATACTACCTAATTTGTCTTGAACGATTTCATCTGAATATAATGATAATTGTTCCTTCATAAATTTTCGGACAAGGTGCTCGTTCCCTGGTGCCCCTTGAAGTTCGGTTAGTGTTTTAAAAAGTTCTAATGTTTGCTCGTTCATTCCACTCGCTCCCTTTGGATTGTTTTGAAACTCGAAATATGTATAATCTGATTTTACAAAAAGTTTGAAGATTGTACCACTATTTTCTCTCTAATTTATTATTACCTTTGTATTGATTTCGCATCAAGCTTGTCTGTAGGTTATAATAGTAACATTAAATTCCTTTTAAGGAGGAGTGGTGTTATGCGCTGGAGTTCGTTTCTATTAGGTGTAGTGGTTGGAGCCGTTAGCGGTTATGCTGCCAATAAATATATTACAGAAGAAAAGTTTATGTCCGCCGAAAAGGTATTAGAAAATGCCAAGAAACGGTTTAAAGAACAAGGGCCCATAAGCGGTTCATGGATACAAATGAAGGTCGAATCGTATGATAAAAACACATTTGTTTATCAGGTGTATCGTGGTGGCATTTCTCGAGGACGGGAACAAATAGAATTTATTGCTGATGCGAAGACTGGGGCTTTGTTAGATGTATATTCTCTGTAGCGGAAATAGAAGGGCAACAATGCCCTTCACTTATTTTTCCCGATTGATAGCCTCGATGACTTTCCCCTTTTCATCGAACTTTACCGCCCGAAAAACGGAGTCGTGGTAAAAAGTGAACCATGCATTTTGATTAATACCGTACGGAATCCATTTTTGTTTAGCTTCGATCGACGTCATCGGATAATCATCGTAGGCCATCACCCAAAGTGGGTTAAAATGGGCATGGGTCGGCATGAGGTCAGCCATGTGAACGATTGTTTGGCCACCAACTTCAATGACTAAAATAGAATGACCATCGCTGTGCCCTCCAGTATGGAACATTTTAATCGGACCAAGTTCCCACTGTTGATCAAATGTTTCTACCTGAGCATGGATTGCTTGCCAATTTTCCTTCCAATAGGTATTGGCAGAACGAACATTTGGATTTTGCATTTCATCCCATTCGATAGACGAAGTCATTATTTTTGCATTAGGAAAAGTGGAAACGTATTCATCTCCTCTAAGCTTCGTTAAGCCACAGACATGATCGAAATGAAGATGCGTCATTAAGACATAGTCAATATCCTGAGGATGAAGTCCTAACGTAAGTAAATTTTCTTCTAGCTGCGATTCCTCGGTTACCCCATAATTCCGTTTTTGCTTGTCGGTAAGTTTGCCTTTTCCTATTCCTGATTCAACGAGTAAATTCTTACCTTCCCATTGTATGAGAATCGGGTCAGTCCGCAATTCAATTTGATTTCTTTCATTCGGCGTATAGCGTTTTTCCCAAAGTGGCTTCGGCACAACCCCAAACATGGCCCCACCATCTAAATTTGTTACTCCCCCAGATAACCAGGTGAGTGTTAATTGACCTAATTGAAGTGTCTCCACAGATATTCCCCTCCCTTTTTGTTCATTCTAGCATAAAATAAAAAGCCAACCCTAAGGAGTTGGCATTATTTTTTCCGATATTGAACCTCACAGCGGTAGATGCGATTGCCAATGCTAGCGAATTTCTCTTCGTATTCAGTCATGATGTTTCCTTCAAAGTCGCTACGATGCAAGTCTAAGCTTACATAGTTTAACAACATCCCGTACTTAGAAAAGCTCGTTAATGAATATTCAAACAACCCTTGGTTATCCGTTTTAAAATGGATTTCGCCCTCGTCTACGAGAATATTTTCGTAAATGCGAAGGAAACTATCAAAGGTTAGTCTGCGTTTTTCGTGGCGTTTTTTCGGCCATGGATCCGAGAAATTTAAATAAACACGGTTGACTTCACCTTTATTAAAATATTTTTCTAAGTCTTCTGCATTCACGTTCATAAGCTTTAAGTTCGGTAACTCTGCTTCAATAAGCTTGTCCAAGGCGGTTACAAGCACGTTGTTCTGAAGCTCAATGCCGATATAATTGATATCCGGATTCGCTTTTGCCATTCCTGTAATAAAGCGACCCTTCCCGGTCCCGACTTCAATGTGAAGCGGTTGTTTATTAGAAAAGATCCCGTCCCAATTGCCTTTATTTTGCTCAGGATCTGCGATTACGTATTCCGGGTATTGATTCATTTTATCTTTAGCCCAAGGCTTATTTCTTTGTCTCATTTTGACACTCCTAAATAATTCTTTTCGTTCAAACGATATCAAACATGAAAATGACTTGCAAGTGTAAATTCACTACTTTTACCGTATAAACAAGAAAAGAACTCACAACCTAAGTGTGAATTCTTATTTACCCGAGAGGTGGTAGCAAACAATGCCTTTAAATCATCAAGATCAAGTAAACCTGTTAAAAGACATCCTTAATAACCATCAAACCGATTGCTGCGGATCCGTTGCTGAATGTGAACAGCTTGAACGGCTAGTAAAATCATTAATGGTGAATCAGAACATTCATGATAATGTTAAGAACGTACTGCAAGAGGTCTATACCTACAGTCAAGCTGGAGTTTATACCAGTGACCTTGATAGTCATATCACGAATAATCAAGATCAACTAGCCCAGTGGGTTAACGATATTGACCAATTTTCCTAAAAAATAACGTCTAAGTAATTAATCCACTTATTCATTTCATCAAAACGGTCTTTACTTTTGTACCACTGAATCGAGTTTAAGGTTTGTGCGTAAAGATACCAGCGCATTCTCAGCTTTAGTTGATCGGTCAGTTTGATCCCATATAAATCAAGCCAATTAGTCCATTCTTCCTTTGGAATATACCAATATAGAAGTTGGCCTAAGTCAATGGCTGGGTCGGCAATCATTGCTTCGTCCCAATCAATTAGGTAAAGTTGGTTTTGTTCCGTCAATAACCAATTATTATGGTTTACGTCGCTATGACAAACCACGGCTTCCTCATAGTGAACTTGTTCAACATGTTTATTTAAAAATTCCAATGCCCGTATGACGGCTGGAATCGTTAATAAATCAATATCGAGCCCTTCTTCAATGTTGTGAAGGAGGGTTTCCGGTTGTAAAGGTGATTTTCCCAGGCGCTTCAGCATCCCAAGGAGCGGCTTGGACCGATGAATTTTTCGTAAAAGCTTCGCCACTTGCACACCGTTCATATCTGACGGCTTTAATTCCCTTCCGTCCATCCATTGTTGGGCGGTAATGACGTCGCCATTTTCTAATCTTTTTGTCCAAACGAGCTTCGGAACAATGCCTTCTGCTGATAATACGGCTAAGAATGGCGATGAATTTCTTTTTAAAAATAGCTTTTGCTCTTCAAATTGAGCAAAAAAAGCTTCACCCGTTGCGCCGCCGGCAGGAACAATTGCCCACTCAGTCCCCAGTAAATAATCCAAGATGGTTCACCTTCAATTTAAGCTTTTTCCTAATAATAAGGTCAAAAAAGAAAAAAAGACAGCTACCAAAAGACAATTACACCAATAGCCATCTTATAAATTTTATCTTGAACTGACAAAATTCGTCAAGACCCAAATGAGGACATTATTTCCCAAATACTAAAATACTAACTGGTTCAACATGGATTTCATTCAATTGAAGTCGGGATATTGGTCTACTACCTGCCTGTTGATGATTGGCCAACACGAACCAGTCCCCCTTTATGTCTAAGTTTATTGTTTGCCTTATTTCCAATGGATTAAACACAACAATGAGCTCTGACCATTCGCCGTAACCCTTTACGTTTTTTAAGCGGTAGCCTAACAGTGGCTCCTGAATGGGGAGCCATTCAAAATGGGTTTGAATTTGGCGGTTTGTACGTAGACGAAATGCTTGATGTGACTTGCGTAATTCGATGATTCCTTTAATATAAGAGACATCCGTGTCGTAGGCTTGTTTTCGATTCCAATCTAACCAATTGATGGAGTCGGGGGCATTATAGCTATTGCCGTTTCCTTGTTTAGTTCGAAAAAATTCTTGACCACTATGCAAAAACGGAATTCCTTGAGAGAGTAACAGAATTGACGTCGCTAATCGATGGTAACGGCGAATGAGTTCCTCTTGATCAGTACCGAAGATTTTAACAAATTTATCCCACATTGTATGATTATCATGAGATTCCAAATAGTTTACTGTTTGACTTGGCTCTAAAAATAATCCATCAGAAACGCTTCCTGAAATCACTTGTTTCGCTTGAACGAGCTTCCCCTGATTCCCCAAAACGTATCCCTTATCGTAGAGGTTAAAGGTACTTCCTTTAATGACATCCCGGAATAAATCGTTAAATTGAGCAATTCTAGGTAACTTGGCTTGATTTCTTAAATTCGCTTTTTGGTTTTGTGGAAGAGGTGTATTTAGATCCCAGCCTTCTCCGATAATGAGTAAGCTTGGATCTAGTCTGTCGGCCAGCTCTCTTACAGCATTCATTGTATGAATATCCAAAATCCCCATTAAATCAAATCTCAAGCCATCGATATCATATTCCTCCAGCCAAAATTGGACGGAATCATGAATAAACTTCCGGACCATTTTCCGCTCCGAGGCAATATCATTTCCAACCCCCGTTCCATTTGACGCCATTCCATATTCATCATGGCGAAAATAGTAGCCTGGGACAATTTTTTCAAACGAGGAGGTTTCACGATCGTAGACATGATTATAGACGACATCTAAGATGACGCGAATCCCTTGTTTTTGAATGGTATGGATTAACTGCTTCAACTCGATAATCCTTTTATATGGGTCCGAAGGGTCGGTCGAATAACTTCCATCGGGGGCATTGAAATGAAGTGGGTTATAGCCCCAGTTATAGTCCTTGTTTGGTTTGGATTCATTTACACCGGCAAAATCATTTACTGGCATTAATTCTAAATGAGTAATCCCTAATTCCTTTAAATAGGCTAATCCCGTTGCGCCGAGACACGATGAATTTATTTCTGCCGCTCCAAGATAGGTTCCTTTTTGTTTGGTACCGCTTTCAGGGTGAATGGTGAAATCTCTTATATGTGTTTCATATATGATTGCATCTACTGGATGTTCAAATGGTGGAAGTGGCGGCTTTTGTGTTCGAGTTTTTTCCAGATTAATAATAACGCCCTTTTCACCGTTAGCCGTTAGAGCTTTGGCATAAGGGTCTACCGCTTCCCGCCATCTTAAATTAACACAGATTAAATAAGTATAGTGATAGCCATCGAGGTCTGCTTCTTTTGTCACCGCCCAGACTCCGTTTGACTCACGGACCATTTCGATCATGTCTCGAGTTCCATCTGGTGAACTAATTTTCAGACGGACATCAGTGGCTGTAGGTGCCCAAATTTTAAATATAGTATGGTTTGTTTCGTATGTTACCCCTAAATCATGACCTTCGTAATAGAAAATCTGATCAAATTGTGGTGTTCGAATCACTGCCCCGATTTGTAAATCGGTTCTTCCATTATGTTCATCGTTAATCCAATATGTCTGTCCGAAAACCAACGACTCATTCAACGTACAAACATATTTTATTGAATCTTTCAGTTCAACCATATCCTTTATAAAAAGCGGCTTTTGCTGATTACCATCGATAAGGTAAAAGGAATTGGACCGCCCCTTATGATACGAAAAAGGTAGCAAAATGGTAACAAGGCTTAGTTCATCTAGGTAAGCAAAAAAATCCCGCTTAATCGAAATCACTTCGGTTCATCTCCTTTATTAGCCTTTTTGCGTTAAGATTGAAATCGGCTTAGATTTGACTGTGATTTGAAGCGGTGTCGTACCGATGTGTTCACCATCTGAATGCACAAAAATCGGATGGTTTGACTGGATCGACACCGATTTGGCTAAAAATGTTTGTACCTCTTTAAACCTTATATGCGCTCCCCAAAAAACGCTTATAAAAACAAATAATAGCTTTATTTTCGATAATTGATGCACTACCGTGATATCTAATAATTGGTCATTTGGTTGTGCACTTGGAGCAATTTTCATGCCTCCTCCGTAAAATGGCTGATTGGAAACGGTAACAAACCAGGTATCAATAAAGGTATGTTTCTTCCCATCGATGGTTAATTCAATGGTCGTACATCTATAAGTAAACAAATGTTTAAGTAATATAATCACATAAACGAGATGTCCCAACTTAATGCGATTTAATAGCGCTTTCCATTTTGATTTATTGGCATCAAAGGAGATTAAAGCATCAAACCCCGCTCCGGTACTATTGATAAAAAAATGCTCTCGATCAACTAGATTAATTTGCCCAAAATCAAATTGCGGTATCGGTCCATCTTGAAGTATTAGGATAGACTGCAGTGCCTGTGCGGGATCAAGGGGCGTTCCAAACCCTCGGGAAAAATCATTGCCAGATCCACATGGGATTAAACCAAGTCTAATTCTCTCGGAGTGATGGCTAATGCCATTGACAACTTCGTTCATTGTCCCGTCTCCCCCTACGACGATGACAGTAATTGGTCCTACGGTAGCAGAATCAAGCAGTTGTTTGGCTAATTCCTTAGCATGCCCACGTTTTTTTGTAAACGAAGCTTCATAAGATTGCTTGCGTATTGAAAGTTTTTCCTCAATCATTCTCCAAGTTGTCTTGGCTTTTCCATTCCCTGCTTTTGGGTTCACAATAAAGTGTAGTTTTGTCATCTCTTTGTTCCCATTCTCCTCTTATTTAAAGCTGTCTATGTGTATGTATCATTAATTTATTACAAATGAAGTGAAAAGGTAATCAAATTTTCATATTTTGGTGTTTGTAAAAGATTGGTTTTATATAAAACGACTTCTTTAACTTGAAAGTTTATCGGCGATTCGATAAAAATATTGTTTTGTTCTAGTGCCTTTTGATGGAACGGTCGCTCATTAGACCATTTTCTTGCAAGGGTAATATGGGGATGGAAAGGTCGCTTTTCTAATTGAAAGCCTGCTCTTTCACAAGCTAAATATACCTGATTTCGAAGGCTTTGTAGCTCCCCACTTTCATTTAATCCTGCCCAAAATATCCGTGGTTCCTCCTTTCTCCCAAAGGTTCCTAGATGGGAAATGGTTAAAGAAAATGACCTTTCATTTTCAATGAATTTTGGGACGGAATTTTGGACGGCTACAAGGTCGCTTTCATTGGCAAAACCTAAAAAAGCAAGTGTAATGTGAAGATCTTCTGGATGAACCCAACGACCAAAGGAAAGTGTTTTTTGGAAGCTTTCACTTGCCTTTTTTAATAAAACTTTTGTAGCATCTGGCAACCGAACTGCTAGAAAATAATGTGTTTTATCAGTCATACAAATCACCTCTCTTGATGATAAAAGGCTCTATAAAAAAAGTAGTGCATATAAACTTGCACTACTTTTATTGATAAAATGGACTCGGTATTTTGCCAAATTTTCGTTTATGATAAAGAAGTGGCTCTTTGTTAACATTTTGAATTTCGATGACTTCCCCTATTAAGATGGTATGGTCTCCAGCATCTATTGCTTGATAGGTTTTGCATTGAAGGACACCAATAGTTCCAGAGAGAATAGGAAGTTTGTGTGGAGATAACTCCCATTCACAGTTATTAAACCGGTCTGTCCCTTTTGTAGCAAACAGGATGCAAATGTCTCCTTGATCCGCGGCAAGTATGTTTACTGCGAATTTCCCACTATTTACAAATGGTTCATATGATGAGACATTTTTATCAATCGACCAAAGAATTAATAATGGATTAATCGAAACAGAAGCAAAGGAGTTAACCGTTAATCCAAGCGGCGTGCCTTTTTCGTCTGTCGTTGTAACAACGGTTACCCCAGTTGGATAATTCCCCAACAATTCTTTATACTTCGATACATTATCCATTCTATTACACACCTTTCACAGTAAAATGCCCACCTAATATATCTTACTTTGGCGAATCCATTTTGTTGCTACCCATTTCTCCCCTTGTCTAACTGGTACACTACTATGCATTGACAATCGATCTAATTGGCCGTTTTCATTACCATAATGAAAGTAAACTGCAGAACCTTTTTTGGGAACCACCGAAAGTCCAATTTTCGGAAAAACAGTTTCACCACCATCAACCACCTCGTTTAAATAGATTAAAAAGGTGGCAATTCGTTGCCCACCATGACTGGGGTTGACCATGTTGTTTGAAAAAAAATCAAAATGTAATTTATACTCTTCCCCGTTTCCATAATTTAAAACCTGTAAACCCTCACCATTTTCAATTGGAAAGCTTGTTAATTCTACAATTCTATTTTCTATTTTTTCAACAAGTTGATTTTCTCTAATTCTATAGTACATCCCTTTACTAGTTCTTCCTCGTGCCTGCCGTTTCTCCCCTGTGACAGGGTCAATTATTCGTGAAGGCTCCAAACGGTTTCTAGATAACTCAATAAGTTCGTCACATTCTTCATGACTAAGCACATTATCTAAATGGATGACAAATGGTCTTTCCATTCGGGATAGCACTTTGATTTCGCGGTCATTGGTATAAAGAATATTTCCCTTGTGCCCGATAGCTGGAATGTAGGTATCGTAGGTGTCTTGTTCAAACTCCGTAGTTTTAATCGATTCATTGCCCACAATTTTAAAAAGAGTTTCATAGGCATATCGAGCTTCAAACCCCTTATTCACCAATGAATTAGCAAGTACAACCGGGCTAACCCCACTTTTTAAAGTCGCTAATAGCCAATCCTGCAGTTCCTTCGATATTTGCTGAGTCATCATTAGGTAACCTCCAAAAATAGCTTACTCCTTCATTATAGTAAAATTATTTAAAAATTTCACACAAACTGGCTGAGGTACCTTACTATTTGATTGTAAAAGAGTTAGCCTGCCAGTCTCCCCATCTCTAGAGAAGAGCACAAGATTCCCAGACTCTTGATTGGCAACAATAAGAAATTTTTCAGTTGGATCTAAACTAAAATCCCTTGGCCAATCACCTTCAGATGAAGTAAATTCGATGAATGTCAATTCTCCGGATACCTCGTTAACACGGAAGGATGCAATGCTATTGTGACCTCGGTTCGATACATAAACAAAACGGCCATCAGAAGTAATATGAATCGCACTCCCCTGGTTGTTTCCGTTATATTCGGTTGGGATAGTTGTTATGTATTGAATCTCAGAGAAATGACCATTTTCTTTGTTATAGGCTAGCGTAACGACTTCAGAACTCAGCTCGGTCATTACATAAGCGAATTTTCCATTTGGGTGGAATACTAGATGCCTTGGGCCACTCCCCGGTTTGAATGTCAAACTAGTTATCTTCTTTAATTCTCGGTTGTTTATTACATAGGTAATCAGTTGATCAGTACCGAGGTCGATTGCCACTACATACTTTTCATCTGGAGTAAATCCGGCATAATGGGCATGTGGCTTTTCTTGTCTATCTTTATTTGGACCTGAACCATGGTGTACGGCAGATGATAATTTTTCAAGAATGGCACCATTTTTTAATTCGAATAATTCAATCATGCCTTTATGATAATTGGCAGAGACAATGTATTGATTATCTTGGTTAACAGTGACATGACATGGGGGAGCCCCTTCAGTTACTTGGCTATTAAGAAGAAACAATTCGTTCGTCTGATTATGGATGGAATATGCCGCTACACCACCTGATTCCCCCTCTTTAATGACTGAGTATAAGATTTGATTTTTCTGATCGATGGATACGTATGTCGGATTTCCTAATTCCGCGGCAACATTTATATCAATGATTTTTTGGGTTTCTATATCAAGGATAAAGGTATAGATCCCCTGGCTGCCTTCCTTTGTATAGGTTCCGATATAGCCTGTATAATGACTCATTTCATAACTCCTTTCAACAAAATGAGGGATGACCTCTGCCACCCCCATTATCTTCTATTTTAATGTAATAAAATTAAAAAGAATACCCTTATTTACTGGTGAAAGCCTTTACCGCTTCAAGCACCTCATTCGTTGTTCTCATTTGCATAGACCGCTTTGCCAAAGATTGCATTTCTGATTGGGAAAGTCGCAGGATTTGGGAGCGCGCTTTCAAAATAGAAGTCGCACTCATTGAAAACTCATCGAGACCGAGCCCTAATAAAAGTGGAATTGCCGTTTCGTCCCCAGCCATCTCTCCGCACATACCGGCCCATTTTCCTTCTTTATGGGCGGCATCGATGACCATTTTTACCAATCGTAAAATGGCTGGAGAATACGGTTGATATAAATAGGAAACTCTTTCATTCATTCGGTCTGCTGCCATCGTATACTGGATCAAATCATTTGTCCCGATACTAAAGAAATCCACTTCTTTCGCAAAAAGATCAGCCATAATGGCGGTTGATGGAATCTCTACCATAATTCCAAGTTCAATGTTTTCTGCTACAACCAAACCTTCAGCTATAAGTTTCGATTTTTCTTCTTCTAAAATGGCCTTCGCCTCTCGGAATTCATCTAAGGTCGCTATCATAGGGAACATGATTTTTAAATTTCCATAGGTACTTGCTCGTAACAATGCACGCAGTTGAGTGCGGAATATCCCTTGTTCCTCTAGACAGAGGCGTATAGCCCGGAATCCTAGAAACGGATTCATTTCTTTTGGAAGGTCTAGATACGGTAACTCTTTGTCTCCACCTATATCAAGTGTTCGTACCACTACGGGTCTTCCCTTCATTCCTTCTAAGACGGCTTTATATGATTCGAATTGCTCCTGTTCAGATGGAAGCTCATTTCGCCCCATGTATAGAAACTCCGTTCGGTATAGGCCAATACCTTCACCACCGTTAGTAATAACACCTTCTAAATCATTGGGAGTTCCTATATTAGCAGCTAATTCAACATGATGACCATCGGCCGAAACCGTTTTTTCATGGATTAATTTTGCCCACTCAGCTTTTTGCTCCTCATACCGAAGTTGTTCTTGCTTATAATGATTGAGAATAGCATCAGTCGGATTCACATGGACTTCACCATTCAAACCATCAATGATAATATAATCGCCATTTTTTATTTCTAGAGTTGCTTTTTTTGTGCCAACAACTGCTGGAATTTCCAAAGAGCGTGCCATAATCGCCGAATGAGAAGTGCGCCCACCGATATTTGTCGTGAACCCTTTCACATATTGACGGTTTAATTGGGCGGTATCGGAAGGAGTTAAATCTTCCGCCACAATGATGACTTCTTCTGAGATCATGCTTGGAGAAACCAATTGAACACCGAGAAGATGGGAAAGGATACGTTTTGCTACATCACGAATGTCTGCTGCACGCTCCTTCATATACTCATTATCCATTTGTTCGAACATGTTAATAAACATATCAGCAACTTCTTTTAAGGCTAACTCTGCATTCACTTTTTCTGTGTTAATTTTGTCTTCAATTGGTGAGAGAAGTTCTGGATCACTTAAAACCAAGAGATGGGCTTCGAATATTGCCGCTTTATCTCCACCAAGGTCAAGTCTTGCTTGATCTCGAATAGACTCAAGTTCCTTTTTGGAGGTTTCAAGAGCTAACTTAAAACGCTCTACTTCTTGCTTAGGACTACCTATCGTCTTCCTTTCAAAAGACAAATTTGGTTCGGTTAGATGAAAGGCTTTAGCAATTGCAATGCCACTAGATGCAGCTATTCCTTTTAGTAACGTCATTATTGCGCCAGCCCTTCCTTCGTGAAAGTATCCTGTAAAGCATGAATGGCCTCCTGTTCATCAGAACCTTCGGCAATAATTTTTATTTCTGCTCCTTTACCGATCCCTAACGACATAACTCCCATGATGGATTTTAAGTTAACGGTTTTCCCATTATAGATTAATTGGATTTCCGCATTAAATTTGCTGGCTGTTTGTACTAAAATGGTTGCTGGTCTGGCATGAATTCCTGTTGAGTCAATGACCGTAAACGTTTTTTCTACCATTTTTTATCAAACTCCTTTTTCACTTTTATTCTCCATTGTATTATTTGATTTTGCTAGTAAAAGTATCCTTATCATAAATAACCCCTCAACAAGAATGATTCTTGTTAGGGGTTTAGTTTCTTAGCCTTTTGTCAGTTCATAAATGGCTTGGGCATAAATTGCCGTTGCCTTCAGTAAATCCTCAATGTACATATACTCATCCTTTTGATGGGCGATGTCCTCACGTCCCGGAAAAAGTGGTCCGAATGCCACACCAGATTTAAGGGAACGTGCATAAGTTCCACCACCGATTGAAAGTAGTTCAGCCTTTTCACCTGTTTGTTCCTCATATACCTTCTTAAGCGTTTGAATCAGTACATCATTTTCATCGACATGATGCGGTTTTAAGTCTGAGAAGTTTTCAAGTGTAAAGCCTTTTTCCTGCAGGACTTTTTCAAGCTTTCCTTTGGTTTGGTCCATATCATTTGTTACTGGGTAACGAAGGTTGATTCCTAATCGACCACCCTCATGAATTTTGTAACCGAGCTTCCCGACATTAATCGTTAATTCGCCGGTAATATCGTCGCAGTAGTTAATCCCCAGACTTTGGCCTCTAGAATCTTCAAATAAATATTCTGATATAAATTCGAAAAATGGCTTTGCCGCAACATCAACCTCCTGATTTGCTAAGAACCTAGCTAGATAGAGCCCAGCATTTTTGCCGCTTTTTGGTTCCATTCCATGCGCCGATATTCCTTCTACTTCTATAACAAAAATGCCATTTTCAACGTATGATTGGCCTTTTAATCTGTGCTCCTGTAAAAAGCTATTAAAATCTTGAACTATTTTTGTCTGTTCTTCGTCGATGTGTAATTCTGCTTGGGCAAAATCTGGTACCATATTATACCTTCTGCCCGATTGGAACCTTATGACTCTAATGACAGCATCTGATGAGGACGTTTGAGATTCATTTTTTTGTACAATGTCAAAACCAGAAATTCCCTTTTCAGCAAAAATAATCGGAAAATCTGCATCTGGCGCAAAGCCTAATGTCGGCATTTCTTCATGCTTAAAATAGTGGTCCACGCAGCGCCAATTACTTTCCTCATCCGTTCCAATAATCATTCGGATACGCTTGGTAACCGGTAAATTTAACTCCTTCACAATCTTCATGGCATAGTAGGCAGCCATCGTTGGCCCCTTATCGTCTAGAGCCCCTCGCGCATAAATTTTACCATCGCGGATTTCAGCAGCAAACGGGTCGCTTGACCAGCCATCTCCTTCCGGAACAACGTCGACATGGCAAAGGATACCGAGAAGTTCATCCCCTTGACCAAATTCTAGATGCCCTGCTAAATTGCCAACGTTTTTACTTACGAAACCGTCCTTATCTCCTAATTGTAGCATGAATTCCAGAGCATCCTTTACCCCCTGGCCAAGCGGAGCATCAACGGTCGCATTCTCATCGTCTAAAATACTTTTTATATGTAATAGCTCCTGGGTGTCTTTGATTAGCTCATCTTTTCGTTTTTCCACTTCATTCATCCAATTAATCATTTTGCTACCTCCTTCATCTCTTAAAAGTTATTTTCACATTAATGGATTCCTTCGTGCAAGTTTATAGGTACAAGGTTTTATTTTTTTAAAATTCAAACAAATCGGCATATCGGTATTGTCCACTGCCATATGTATAGGTAACAAGGGTACCGAAGGGAGGTTTACATATTTTTTACAAAGTTTAGTGGAAATGTTCTGATAATATGGTTACAATAGTAATAAAGGTATAACTTCCTTGAATGTAAATTTAGTAAAGGGGTTGTCTGGAAAAAAGAAAACTACATATTGTTGAATATCCGGTCGCAGGAATTTGCCTATGGTTTGAATAAAGGATAGGGAGTGGTTTTTTGAAGCCTTCAACTAACCGAATGTTAAACCGCATCAAATCCATCTACATGTTTATTCATCAAAGGGGACAAGTGTCAACACAGGAGCTTGTAGAGGAATTTGCGATTACTCCTCGCACCATTCAACGTGATCTCAATGTCTTGGCTTATAATGATCTAGTCGAAAGCCCAAGTCGAGGAATGTGGACAACAACAGAGAAAAAAGTGAAGATTTCGTCTTAAAATAGAAGAAATCGCCTTGGAGGCGATTTCTTTTTTTGATTTATACTTGATATTCTAACAATTGCTCGATTTCCTCGTCTGTTAGTTCGCGGTATTCCCCGAGTTCGAGGGTTTCGTCTAATTTTAATGGGCCCATCGATAGTCTTTTTAAATAGACGACTCTCTTTCCTACCGCCTGGAACATTCTTTTTACTTGATGAAATTTTCCTTCAGTAATTGTTAGTTCAATATCGGACATTAAACCAGCTTTTAAAATGACCAGCTCCCCTGGTTTGGTGAAATAACCATCATCCAACGTAACCCCTTTTCGGAAGGCTTCAATATCCGTTTCCGTTACTTCCCCTTCAATAACAGCAAAATAGGTTTTAGGAACATGCTTTTTTGGCGAGAGCAGACGATGCGACAGCTGACCGTCATTGGTGATTAAAAGCAAACCCTCTGTATCCTTGTCGAGTCGACCAACCGGAAAGGGTTCGTAAATCTGATCTTCCATTTCTAATAAGTCTACAACCGTTTTATCACGGGTGTCTTCGGTTGCTGAGATGACCCCTTGAGGCTTGTTCATCATTAGGTAAATGAATTCTTTATAAATGATTTCTTCCCCATTAATCGTTACGATGTCCATATTTGGGTCAAGATGTTCCTTGGCATCCTTAACAACCGTCCCATTAATGCGAACAGATCCGTCCTTTAAAAGTTTCTTCACTTCTTTTCGGCTTCCAAAGCCAAGATTGGCCAGCATTTTATCAATTCTCATGATCTTCCTCCATTAGTAATTGGTATTTATAGGCAAATGTCTAGGCATTATTTTAACAGGAACATAGACTGATATCGTTAGCCTGAAATATATAAAGAGGAGCGAATGCTATGTATTATCATTCTAATCATCAAGGTTACTATCCAAATCAACAAGGTTACTATTTTAATCAAGAATTGCCAATGAGCGAAATTCAAGACTACAGACAATTTCCTGGTGGTGGCCACCAGGGCGGATTTCCAGGGGGTGGAGTACCCGGAGGCGGAGTACCTGGCAGCGGTTTCCCTGGGGGTGGCGGTCAAACTGAGCGACGTTTAGAGCGTCTCGAAAGAGAAGTTAACCGCCTTGACCGCCGACTTGATCGGATTGAAAGACGACTAGGAATTAGAGACGACTATTAACAAAGAAGGGTGGCTCACATTTACTGAGTCACCCTTTTAATCTAAGTTTTCCCATTAGGCGATCGACCTTTTCCCCAAATAAGAAATGCACGAGCCTAGAACGGAACCCTAGGTAAAAATAAACCGCGGCTCCTACTAGAGCACATATAGTAATGATTACTAGTGATTGAAACTTCGATTCAGGAGATAAAAATAATGTTAGCAACCAATAAGTCCCACCCGCTGCCAGTAACATTAAGCATGAAAAAATGACAATTAACAGGCTTCTTCTCCAGACAAGTCGAAGGGGATAACGGGCATACTTCCGAATCACAAAAAGATTAATGCAAATGGCGGCAAAGTAGCCAAGGGCAGTTGACAGAACGGCACCTTGTGTTTCCATTAGTTTTATCAAAGGAATGTTTAAGCTCAATTTAATTAGCAAACCGACCAATAAACTTAGAATCGTAAACCTTTGTTCATTAATACCTTGTAAAATGGCAGCCGTCACAGAAAATAAGGCAAACAGAATCGCCACAGGTGCATAAGTCCGCAAAACCTCTGTTCCAAGTGGTACATGCTCATAAAAAACGGTATAAAACGGCTCCGCTAAGAGCGACAAGCCCATGACCGCTGGTAATGTTAAAAATAACATTACCTGAAACGTTTGGTTAAGTTGGCGATTTAAAATTTTCCGATTGTTCTCCGTAAATGCAGCCGTTACGCTAGGTACAAGCGTTAGCGAAAAAGCCGTTGCAAGTGAGACAGGGATAATAACGAGCTTGTGCGATTGGAAATTAAGGATTGAAAAAGCATTATCTGCATTCTCCCCCAGGCCAATTGCATCCATTGCCCGCTCAAAGGTAAATTGATCAATAAACTGAAACAACGGGTTGGCAATCCCAACAAAAACAAACGGGGCTGCATAAAGGACGATTTCCTTATACATTTCTTTTATCGAGATATCGACCGTGCCTTTGTCTTGAAGCAATAGATCATCTAGATACGGCTTTCTTTTCATCCAGTACCAGAAAAGAACAATCAGTCCACCAATAGCACCGACAAAAGCAGCGAAAGTAGCGACACTGACCGCTTTCACAAGGCTACCATTCATGACATTTAAAACAACATACGCACCAATTAGTAAAAATAAAATCCGGACAATTTGCTCAACAACTTGAGAAACGGCGGACGGTCCCATTGATTGATGTCCTTGGAAAAAGCCACGAATTAAGCTCATAAAGGGAACAATTATGAGAGCAAAGCTAACCGCACGAATAACGGTTGTAATATTATCCACATTGCCGCTGTGACTCATTTTTGCAATAACAGGGGCAAAGCTATACATGATAAGAAATGCGGCAATCCCGCTGAGTAGCATGATAACTAATCCTGATTTAAACAACCTTCGCCCAACCGCATATTCTTCTAGAGCGTTATATTTTGAAATAAACTTAGAGACAGCAAGAGGGATTCCCGCTGTGGCAATACTGATAAAAATCGTATAGGGGATATAGCTAAAATTATAAAGAGCAGTCCCTTCCTCTCCGACAATATGATAAAACGGAATGACATAAAATAAACCTAACACCTTTGAGATCAGGGTTCCTAAAGATAAGATAAACGTTCCGCGTAAAAGCTTAGATGACATATAATCCCTTCCTATTTAAGGCCTTCATAAACACTATTAGTAGTGTACAACTTCTTTTCGTCTTGTGCTACTTTTTTCACAATTACTTTCATAGTTTCCGAAAAGTCGTTATAATTTATGGGTATGGGATGGTGAATATTATGCAATATGATGTAATTGTGATTGGCGGTGGGCCTTCCGGTTTGATGGCAGCGATAGCAGCTGGTGAACAAGGCGGAAAAGTTCTTTTAATCGATAAGGGTGACAAGCTTGGACGTAAGCTGGCAATTTCAGGTGGTGGGCGTTGCAATGTTACGAATCGTTTACCCGTTGAAGAAATTATTAAACATATTCCGGGTAACGGAAGATTTTTATATAGTGCCTTTTCTCTTTTTAATAATGAAGATATTATTCATTTCTTTGAAAATTTGGGTATCCAACTTAAAGAAGAGGATCATGGACGGATGTTTCCGATGACTGATAAAGCAAAATCGGTTGTCGATTCCTTAATTTCACGTCTTGCTGCTCTAAATGTAAAAGTTGTTACGAACACCCCAGTGGAAACAGTAGATTATGTGGATGGGCATGTGGATTCCGTCTTACTCCGAAATGGTGAACGCTTTTCAGCACGGTCGGTTGTCATTGCGGTCGGGGGAAAATCGGTTCCCCATACCGGTTCAACTGGTGATGGGTATGCCTGGGCTGAAAAAGCCGGTCATACTATTACTGAGTTGTTCCCGACTGAAGTCCCAGTAACATCTAATGAACCGTTTATTAAGGAAAAGACGTTGCAAGGGCTTTCCTTACAAAACGTTGCTTTGAGCGTGTTAAATCCAAAAGGCAAACCATTAATTACTCATAGAATGGATATGATTTTTACTCATTTTGGTGTCAGCGGTCCTGCTGTGTTACGCTGCAGCCAATTTGTCGTCAAGGCGATGAAAAAGTGGAAGCTCCATGAGGTGATGATGAGTTTGGATGTGTTCCCTGAGATGTCTGAGGAAGCTGTTTTCCAAGAAATTCACAAGCTTTTAAAAGCTGACCCAAAAAAAGCGGTAAAAAATAGTTTAAAAGGGTTTTTACCTGAACGGTATATGACGTTTTTATTCGATGTGAATGGAATTGATGCCTCAGGGCAAGGGGCAAACCTAGCACATGAAAAAATTCGAGCTTTGGCGAAAAGCTGTAAAGGATTCACGTTTTCGGTAAACGGGACCCTTCCGCTTGAAAAAGCGTTTGTCACAGGCGGTGGTGTGTCGGTAAAAGAAATCGATCCAAAAACAATGGAATCAAAGCTAATGAACGGTTTGTTTTTTTGCGGAGAGATTCTTGATATTCACGGTTATACCGGTGGCTATAATATTACCTCGGCACTAGTGACAGGAAGATTAGCGGGGTTAAATGCCGGGAGATAGGTAGAGTATTTTTCACTTAATCAGAAAATCGGTCACTAAGATTATTTCTTAGTGACCTTTTTATGTCCGATAGATGACCATTGCCGAAAAACAATAAATTTGTTCATCCTCATCTTCTTCTTGGATAGCAGCAACGTTGTACTTGATATCTATTAATCTGGTTTCATCAAGCTTTTTTAAAAAAGAATTCATGTCTTTCTCTAAATCCTTCTCATGCTCATGATCAAATACTTTTACTTGAATCAAAGCGATTCCCCTCTCACCTGTTTTGGTAAAAGTATGACCATTTTCTGAATATTTTATACTAATTACTCTTAACCACTTTTCGCAAATGATGCTCAATTAACTGGTCCAGTCTTCTTAACTGAAAAGCGTATTCAAAGATCGATGATCCAATTACGACAAGTCGTAGCTTTTGTCCACGATCCTCACGATAGATGTCCATGATATTTTCTAAAAATAAGCCACTTTCACTAATAATATTTTCAGTGAGTTGATCCTCATTTTTAATTTTTTGGTCATATTTTAATAGAATTAATTCATGAAATTTAATCAATCCCTCAAGCTGGTGGTCAAACAGACTATCTTCGTTTTCATCATTGGCACTTTGGAAATAATGCTCTTCGATAACCTGAAGGACTTCTGCGCCTTGTTGGGCAGCTTTCAACATTTGCTTAAATACCACAAGCTCACGAATGTCCTGAGGGTTAAGTTTCGACATCTTCTCGCGCTCTTCGTCCAATATCTTAAAAATTTCTTCTAGCTTTTTAATTTCATCACGGAGTTTTTCCGATTCCTCTTGAAACGACCTCTCTTTCATTTCATTCGATATTGCTGTTCGCATAAGAATCGATAAATTTTGAAAGATAGATTGAACTTTCTCTCTGTAGGTAATCTTATATTTAGGCGGTAAAATGAATAGATTGACTAAAAATGCCGATGCCATCCCAACTAAAATAATCCCGAAACGGTTGGCGGCGTAAAACAAATCCTCATGACCTGGTGCACCCATGATCGCGAGCACCGTCACTAGCGTTAAGGAAATCGAACTTTCCATCTTCATTTTCATGCATATCATTATGACAACAATCATGACAAGCCCAATAATTAACGGGTCTCGACCGACAAAATAAATGGTTAAAAGGGCAATAATAGCACCAAGTGTATTGGTTTTTAATTGGTCAAGAACCTGTTTCCATGAACGATAAATGGATGGTTGTATCGTAAAAATCGCAGCCACACCGGCAAAAACAGCTGGCTCCAAATCAAAAATTGTACAAATAAAAAGTGCTAAGGTAACTGCAATACCCGTTTTTAATATGCGTGGACCTAACGTCAAGGCAAAATGCCTCCTTCTAATGATGGTAACAATATTTTACTTTATATTGAGTGGGTTTTCATTTACTATTTAAAAAACCGAGTCCAGATTGGAATCGGTTTGACATACATGATGGGTTTTAAAAAATGTGATTAGTTATATGCCCGACTTTTACAACATATGCCCAAATTAAAACTTCTATGTCAAAGTTGTAGTCATTTTAAAACTGTTTTTCCCCAGTCCATTCGAGCATTCCGCCGACCATATTGCGGACCTTGTAGCCTTGGTCTCTCATATAATAGCAGACATTGGCACTTCGGCCGCCCGAGCGACAAATAATGATGTATTCGGTATCTTTGTCAAATAGATGTAGGTTCTCTGGAATGGTGCCCATACGAATATGGCGCGCACCTGGAATTATTCCTTGAGCTACCTCTTCATCTTCACGAACATCGACAAGCTCAAGCTTTTCACCTGCTTCAAGCTTTTGCTCTAATTCCTCAGGAGTAATGATTTGAATTGGTTCCATATATAACACCCCTTTCCTTCCTAGTAAAAGGGGCGAGACTTTAAAGAGTCTGCCCCATCATATATCATATTTCTCAGTTTGCCACAATATTTACGAGTTTTCCAGGAACAGCAATGACTTTGCGAACGGTTTTACCTTCTAATTGATCGCGAATTTCATCCAGCGCTATTTGCTCGAGTGCTTCTTTAGAAGCAGTGGTAGGGACCATCAACTTAGTCTTCACCTTACCGTTCACTTGAACAACGACTTCAACCTCGTCGTCGAATAGTTTGGCTTCATCATAAGTTGGCCAAGCTTCATAAGTGATTGTGCTAGTGTGGCCTAATTTCCCCCAAAGTTCTTCGGAAATATGAGGAGCTATTGGTGCTAAAAGCTTCACGAATCCTTCCATAAACGGTTTCGGAAGAACAGTCGCCTTGTAAGATTCGTTAATAAACACCATTAGTTGCGATATCGCTGTATTAAAACGGATTCCTTCATAGTCCTCCGTTACCTTTTTAACAGTTTGGTGATAAACCTTTTCTAGACTTGAAGCTTCTTCACCGTCTTGGATTTTTGGATTTAACCCGCCATTTTCCTCAACAAACAGGCGCCAAACACGGTCAAGGAATCGTCTTGATCCGTCAAGACCAGTTGTTGACCAAGCGATGGAAGCTTCTAATGGTCCCATAAACATTTCGTATAGGCGAAGTGTGTCAGCCCCATGGCTGTCAATAATATCATCTGGGTTAACGACATTGCCCTTGGACTTACTCATTTTTTCATTACCTTCACCCAAAATCATTCCTTGGTTGAAAAGCTTTTGGAAAGGCTCTTTTGTTGGTACAGCCCCTAAGTCGTATAACACTTTATGCCAGAAGCGCGCATAAAGAAGGTGAAGAACGGCGTGCTCGGCACCACCAATATAAATATCAACCGGAAGCCATTCTTTCAGCTTATCAGGGTCGGCTAGTCTTTCTTCATTATGTGGGTCAATGTAGCGTAAGAAATACCAAGAGCTGCCTGCCCATTGTGGCATCGTGTTCGTTTCACGGCGACCTTTTTTACCTGTAGAAGGGTCTTCAACATTTAACCAATCTTCTATATTAGCAAGAGGTGATTCGCCCGTTCCAGATGGCTTGATTTCTTTTGTCACCGGAAGTACTAGTGGAAGCTCCTCGTCAGGAACGGCTGTCATTGTACCATCTTCCCAATGGATGATTGGAATCGGTTCACCCCAATAACGTTGGCGGCTGAATAGCCAGTCGCGAAGACGGTAGGTGATTTTTTTCGTACCAATACCCTTTTCTTCTAACCAAGTAATCATGCTAGAAATTCCATCTTCCTTATTAAGACCGTTTAGGAAGTCGGAGTTAATATGCTCACCATCACCTGTATAAGCTTCTTTTTCAATATTTCCACCGGCGACAACCGCTTTGATTGGCAATTCGAATTTCTTCGCAAATTCATAGTCGCGTTCGTCATGCGCTGGTACAGCCATAATTGCACCTGTACCATAGCTCATTAGGACATAATCGGCAATCCAGATTGGCATTTTTTCACCATTTACTGGATTGATGGCATATGCACCTGTGAAAACGCCAGTCTTGTCTTTCGCAAGGTCGGTGCGTTCAAGGTCACTTTTACTCTTGATTTGCTCTAGATAAGCATTAACAACAGCCTGTTGATCACTTGTTGTGATTTTTCCAACAAAAGGATGCTCCGGAGCAAGAACGGCGTAAGTTGCACCAAATAAAGTGTCCGGGCGAGTTGTAAAAACAGTGAAACTTTCGTCATGACCATCGATTTGGAATGTTACTTCAGCCCCTTCAGAGCGGCCAATCCAATTACGCTGCATTTCTTTTAGGCTTTCCGGCCAATCAAGTTCTTCAAGATCCTCTATTAAGCGCTCTGCGTATGCAGTAATTTTTAGGATCCATTGCTTCATCGGACGGCGTTCGACCGGATGGCCGCCGCGCTCACTTTTACCATCGATGACTTCTTCATTGGCTAGTACTGTACCAAGCGCTGGGCACCAGTTAACGGCAACTTCGTCGATATAGGCTAAGCCTTTTTTATAAAGCTGAAGGAAAATCCATTGTGTCCACTTGTAATAGCCAGGGTCCGTCGTATTGATTTCACGGTCCCAATCATAGGAAAAGCCGAGTGCCTTGATTTGGCGTTTAAATGTCGCGATGTTTAGTGCAGTAAATTCTGCTGGATCGTTGCCAGTATCAATGGCGTACTGTTCAGCTGGTAGACCGAAAGCATCCCAGCCCATAGGATGAAGTACGTTATAGCCTTGCATTCTTTTCATTCGTGACAGAATATCAGTTGCCGTATAACCTTCAGGATGACCAACGTGTAGCCCAGCCCCCGATGGATATGGGAACATATCTAATGCGTAAAATTTAGGCTTACCGGATTCTTCTGTTGTTTTAAATGTTTTGTTTTCTTCCCAATATTTTTGCCATTTCTTTTCAATTTCTTGATGGTTAAAACTCATTATTGTCCCTCCTATAAAGCTTTTTTGACAAATAAAAAACCCCTCATCCCTATAAAAAGGGACGAGAGGATTATGTATCTTCCCGCGGTACCACCCAAATTAGTGCAAATGCACCCGCTTCATTCAACCTTAACGCGGCAAACGGCAAGTATTACTGTGAATTCACACTTGCAACTCAGAGGCGAGTTCATGATGTGCTTGGTTGACTTGCACCGACCGTCAACTCTCTTGAAACAAGCTTTACCACCATTACTATTCCTCATCTTCGTTGATGGGATTATGGAACATATTGTAGACGATTTTAAAATGGAATGCAACTCTTTTAAAAGTTTAATATGCATTATATGCAAAATTTTGGTAGTTGATACACATGAAAAGGTTTATTTACCGCAACTAGCGAAAATGTAAAAAATTTGTATCAGATGAAGATAGTTGAAAATCATTGATGGATCGTACCTTTTGGAGTCAATATAATCATGAGTCGCGGTTTTCATCTTAAATCGGTCAATGAGAGCAATAATAAAAAACAGACCCATTACCTGAGTCTGTTTGTCGGTTTAAGTATTAGACTTTATGAACGTTTGTTGCTTGCGGACCGCGTTGGCCGTTTTCAATGTCAAACGTCACTTCTTGACCTTCATCAAGTGTTTTAAATCCTTCACCTTGAATCGCTGAGAAGTGAACGAATACATCTTCTCCACCTTCGCGCTCGATGAATCCAAAGCCTTTTTCACTATTAAACCATTTTACTTTACCACGTTCCATTTTGTTGCCTCCTAGCTATTTTACAAAAAAATTGCAATCTTACTTGCCTGCTTATTATGTCCGAACTGAACCAATTTTAATCATTGGAATAAAAATTATCGGACTGTTAAATAAATTCATACCCCTGGACTGTTGACCCTTTTAAAAAACCTGCACATTTGATGTGCAGGTTAACTATTAGGCTGATGCTGTCGAAATTTCTTTTACTGTTTTGATTTTTCGATCATAGGTTAGTGTCGTCACAATCGTAATAACAAACAGACCAATCATTACTGTAAATAGTACGGACATACCATATATATCGACTAGTAGGCCACCAAGAATAGGACCAATCATTCGTCCACCTGTTGCAGTGCTGTTAACAATTCCTTGATAAAAACCTGCCCTTCCTTTTGGTGCTAGTTGGTCGGCGATTGTTGGAACTGCTGGCCAAATTAACATTTCCCCGATAGTAAGGATTGCCATTGCTGCAATAAACCACATGAATTTTTCAGCGCTTGCTGCCACAGCAAAAGAGACGACAAATATAAAGGTTCCGATCAAAATTTGCGATTTGATTGACTTTATTGTCTTGATTAGTTGGTTCATTAACGGCTGACCTAATACAATAATGGCACCATTAATCGTCCATAGGATACTGTATTGTTCAATAGAGATATTAATTTCCTGAGTATAGGAAGCAATAGTAGTCTGCCACTGAACGTATGCGACCCAGCAGATTAAGTATCCGAAACATAAGATTAGTAAGGCTGTCATTCTAGTACGACTTTTAATTGCTTGTTTTTCCTTTTCCATTGTTGCTTTTCCGATATTCGGAGATATTTCTTTATATCCGAAAAACGCAATCATAAAGAAGATGACATACATGATCGTGTTTCCTAGAAAAATCAATTCAAATGAAAATGAGGCGACTAGGCCACCTAGTGCAGCACCAGCAGCAACCCCTACGTTTTGGGCCACATAAATCGCATTAAATGCTTTTCGACCGCCTTCCTTCCATACGGTTCCGGCCATCGCATACATTGACGGAAAGACAATTCCTGAACCGAATCCAGTTATCACTAAGAAGATGACGTATTGAGGCCAATCGTGCCAAATAGTTAGACATATCAATGCTGCTAAGGTAATGACAATCCCAGCCAGTATCGATTTATAGCCACCAATCTTATCGAAGAGTTTCCCACCTATTAAATTTCCTAAAACACTTGCTGCAGAATTCAACATTAATACAATACCAGCAACTGTAACTGATTTACCTAAATGGTCATGAATATATATCGTATTTAAAGGCCATAAAAAAGAAGAGCCCGTTACATTCACTGCCATCCCAATGATTAAAAGCCATAAGGCACGAGGCATGAAAAACGCTCCTTTATACATAACAATAAATTTTTTATTTACCAAACAAATTTTATTCCTTTTTCCTCCAATCTGCAATTTAATTGTTTATTTAGACAAATTGGACCATAGCAGAACCACTTTAACGCATTAAAGCATGTGGGGACTGTCCCCACATGCTTTAATGCGTTAAAGTATTTTATTTTGCTGGCGGTGGCTGTTGTCCAGGGAAGTAGCTGTTTATGGCATGTTCTTTTTTCTTGAAGTTGTCTTTTTCGTTATAGACAGCTTTCTTAGCCTTTTCGATTTCTTTCTTAAGTTGCTCTAGATTTACGCCTTTTTTCACTAATTCTTCGGTTGCGATACGAATCGCTTCATTTGACTCCTCTACAGAGGTCTTTAATGAACTCATGGCACCTTGTGGATTATGGAAACCAGCCGAGCTTTCTGCTGCTACGATGTCCCAGAACCATTGGCCTTTACGTACATGTTCTTGAACTACTTTCACTTTTTCCGCACTAACACCTGATGTAACCATTTTGTTTACATAGTAATGTGCTTCGATAGAGATATCCTCAGCTTTGTGTAATGCTTCCATATGAGTATCTTGGATTTCAGTAACACGTTCTTTTAGCTTATCTAGTTCACGATCTCTATGACATTGACCGCATGAAACATCCATTGTTTTAAGTGGAGATGTCCACCAGTGTGAGCTTATTTTCTTCTTGCTATCTGTTCTTTCATAAGGCATATGACAGTCAGCACAACTTACCCCAGCTTTTCCATGAGGTCCTTCCATATGGGTTTCAAAGTCCGGGTGTTGTGCTTTTAACATTGGCGTCCCGGAAACATTGTGAACCCAATCTTTGTCGAATCCACTATCTTTGGCAGTCGTTTCATAAAACTCATACATCTCTTCTGGCTTAAAACCGTTATTCCATGGAAAAGTTACCTCACCGTTTGCTGCAGCAAAGTGATACTCTACGTGACATTGTCCACAAACATAGCTTCGCATTTCGTTTCTAGAAGGGTTCGACATATCGACTCCTATAGCTTCCATTGCTTTAACAAAACTAGGTCTTGTGATGCGTAAGTCCATTGTTTGTGGATCGTGACAGTCGGAACATCCAATTGGTGAATGACCCATGCTCTCAGCTTTTGGCCAAATGTCTTTATTGAAGTTTCCTCCCCAATAACCATCGCCCATTTCTGCAATCATTTGTGGAACAGCGGTTGATTTACATGTTAAACAAGAACCGATTGATTTATCCGTAATACGGGCAACATTTCTTATGTCTTCATTTGCATAAATATGTCCGCGATCTTCATTATATTCTGTCGCGAACCCGTATCCATTAAATAGAATTGGTAAATATGGTTCTTTGTCATGATCGAATTTACTGCGTTTTACTGATCCGCTATATTTTGTATCTTCCGTATCTTTGCTATTCTTTTGGTAACTATTGTATTGAAGCGGGAATAAATCCTTAAACGCTTCATTACTAATTTCATCTTTTGAGAGGCCTGTTGTCTTATTCGCATTTGCTGGGGCAGCTTGATTATCATTACTGCATCCTGTGATAATCAGCACAAGTGCGAGAAAGAGCAGATAGGCGCCCATCTTTATCCTCGTCATCTTAATATCCTCCCTTATTTTCTAGTAAGTCTCCTGACTTTGGTGGCTTCATATAATTTTCATCTTTAAAGCCTTTCCCGTGTGGCACTTGGCGGTGGCAGGAAGAACAGCTATCCTTCGCTTCATGGTCGACATTTTCTAATGTTTTTTCATGACAAGAAATACAGTTGCCATTAATTACTTCCTTTGAACTATCCGTTGCGTGGAAGACATTCGGTATTTTTGATGAACCAAGCGTATTGTAATATACATGTCCCATTCCAGCTTTCCCTTTGAACACTAACTTTTTCGCCACATTTTCATGAGGTAAGTGACAGTCGTTACAAGATAATTTTGAATGCGTTGAATCGACAAATGACTCATACACCGGCGTCATAATGTGACAGTTTTTACAAAATCCTGCTGAATCCGTATAAGCCATTGTTTTTGCTGTCACAAGCGATAAAACAATCCCAGCAAACAAAGCTAAAATAATCAGTAATTTCTTGTCGATAGCTAATAATTTTTTTAACATACTTTCACCTCCTAGGTTTATGAGTTTAAATAATTTATCATTAAAGCTATAACGCTCTAATTTCAGCCATTTTCCAGGATTAACCGATCATATTCTTCTTTGGAAATCTCCCCTTGGATAAGCTTCGTACGAAGTTCTACCTTTTGCTCCTCCGCTTCCCCTTTTGAACTCGCCTGAATATCAGGTCTAATCGGTTGTGTGTTTTTCTTTTGAAAAAATAAAATAAGTAACAGTGCAGAAACGAAAATAAATCCTCCAACTCCGGCAATTATCATAAATAATTCTCCGGTCTTGACTTCTTTGGGCTCAGGTTTCTTTTCGTCACGATTAGGTGCGATTCTGTTCATTAATTCAACCGTCGTATATTCCGAGGAACGTTTGTAATTTACTTGGTACGACTTCACTTCACCTTTTTTAACCCCTTGCAATTGATACAAAAACAAGTTCATACCGTAAGGGTTTTGCTGGTGATTTTCAGGTGCTGGTTCTATTCTTGTGTTTTCGGTCTTTAGAGGTTCTAAAAATGTAATATTAACAAGGCTGATATCAGCAAAACTTTTAAAGGTGTAGGTGAAGTTCTTCACGTCTAACTTTTGTGTGATTTCATTGCAATAAAACTCAACCACAAACTTGTATAGGTCATCCGGCTGAATCTCATAGGAGGTTTCCCATGAAATAGTCCGGCTGTTTTTATCGTAGGTGTATTCAATTTCATACATTTCCGATAGGTTGCTAGAATAATCAGCCACAAAACCGATACGAAGATCCTTCAAATCATCAGGAAGCGGGATTTCAATCTTTCCTTTTTGTGCTTGAGAGGATTGATTTATAAAAGTGCCTTGATAGCCAATTAAGAGTGGCGGATGATTTTTCTTTGTATCCTCTGGATGGTATGAATATTCAGGCATCACCTGAATGGCAAGTTCCTTCATCTTTAAAGGTGATTCAGCAATTTCAGCCAGTGGATGAAGAGTAGGGACAAAAAATAATATTAAAATAACGCTTATGAACCTTTTCATTCTGTTTCCCCCTGGAAGATGGTTTCAGGACTGTGGCGAATTTGTGAACGCGTTCACAAATTTACCGTAATTAAAAATCATGACTGTTTTTTACACATTCATGATTTTTATACTTTATTTATCCCATTTATAGGGGGCATATTCTGTGACTAAACTCACAAGAAAAAATCCTAATTATTGCCGATTTGTGAACACAAAAAAAGGGACAAGATAACTTGTCCCACTTCCCATATTAATGTCGCGTTCTTCCAACTTGTTCTGGTTCCTGATGCATTTTCGATTTAACAGGCTGCCCTCCAGAGTTTTCATAGGCTTTTTTCGATTGTTTTATGATATCGTAATCAGTTCCCAACTCTAAGTCCTGATTGTTGATGCCATTTCTTGTTTTTTGTTCGGGATTATTTTGCTTTGAACGCTTTTTCAAAGTGTATTCCTCCCTTTAATGACGTAATAATATCATGTTATTTTGTGCCTGTTGGAGCTGTAAACGCATGCGGTGTAACTGGTCGCGTTGTTGGCCATTTGCGCTTTGTGCCATTTTTGCTAAATCATTATAAGCCTCTTCCATTTGTTGAAGCGATGAGGTATATTGGTCGTCATTATAATGTTCTTGCATATTTGCCTCAAGATACTGATCTTGAGCATTTCTTAACACGTCCTCACATCTTTGCAATAAATCATCCACGGATTGACGGGTTGCCATCAGATAGCCCTCCCTAAAGGTCAATAATAGTTGAAGCAATTTGCCTCATAGGTTAGTTTGTTCATCTCATGGCTTCCTAACACATAACTTGGAAGTGAATTGTTTCCAACCGTGATACATTTCATTGGATAACCCCTTTTTTCATGCTAAAATATGATATCACTTAAAATTATAGGAGTTTTTTACTTATGAATCCTTTTTCATATGCAACAGATGATAAACGATACCACACGTGGAATTATCACCTACGTAAGGTTTTTGGACATAAAGTCTTTAAGGTCGCTTTAGATGGTGGTTTCGATTGCCCTAATCGTGATGGTACCGTCGCCTTTGGTGGCTGTACGTTTTGTAGTGCCTCCGGTTCAGGAGATTTCGCCGGCAATCGGGTCGATGACCTCGAAACACAATTTAATGAAATTAAAGGGAAAATGCACAGTAAGTGGAAGGATGGTAAATACATGGCCTACTTCCAAGCGTTTACAAATACACATGCTCCCGTCGAGGTTCTTCGAGAGAAATTCGAATCTGTCTTGAACCAAGATGGGGTTGTTGGCCTCTCGATCGCCACTCGTCCCGATTGTCTTCCGGATGATGTAGTGGAGTATTTAGCTGAACTAAACGAACGTACCTATTTATGGGTTGAGCTTGGCTTGCAAACTGTTCATGAACGAACAGCCATGTTAATTAATCGAGCTCATGACTTCCAATGTTACGTTGATGGAGTTGAGAAACTACGCAAGCATGGTATTCAGATTTGTTCCCATATTATTAATGGTCTCCCACTTGAAACGCCTGAGATGATGATGAAAACTGCAGAAGAAGTGGCGAAACTTGATGTCCAAGGAATTAAAATCCACTTATTGCATCTATTAAAAGGAACCCCCATGGTCAAACAGTTTGAAAAAGGCATGCTTGAGTTTTTGACCTTTGACGAATATGTAAAATTAGTATGCGACCAATTAGAAATTCTACCACCCGAAATGATTGTTCATCGTATTACCGGAGACGGCCCGATTGACTTAATGATTGGACCTATGTGGAGTGTCAATAAATGGGAAGTTTTAAATACGATTGATGCAGAATTAAAACGTCGCGACAGCTGGCAGGGAAAATATTATCAAACGGTGAAAACTCTATGATGAAACTTGAACGAGTCCTTCAATTTGCGAAAACCTTATTGGAAAAGTCAGTGGGTTTAGGAGATATTGCCGTTGATGCAACTTTGGGAAACGGACATGATACCGTTTTTCTAGCAAAGTTAGTTGGAGCAAACGGTAAAGTGTTTGGCTTTGATGTTCAGGAACAAGCGATAGAAAATAGCAAAGTACGGCTTGGTGACCACGGTTTTCTAGAGCGGGTTGTTCTCATACCTAACGGCCATGAAACGATAAAAAAATCGATACCAGCTGAATTTCATGGACAGGTAAAAGCGGCCATCTTCAATCTTGGCTATTTGCCGGGCAGTGATAAATCGATAGTAACAAAACCCGACACAACCATTGCTGCGATTGAACAGCTCCTTGATATCCTTGCCTCGGGCGGAATGATTGTACTGGTGATTTATCACGGACATCCAGAAGGAGCCGTGGAACGAGACGAACTGATGCAATATGTTCAAGGGATTGACCAAAAGCAGGCACGTGTCTTATTGTATCAATTTCTAAATCAGAAAAATGACCCGCCATTTATTGTGGCAATTGAAAAAGCCTGACGAGTAAGTTGTCAGGCTTTTTCGTTTTGAATAAGGGCAGCTGGTGCTTTAAATAGGCCGTTTTGGAAACGACGATAAGCTCTTCCATTCCAGTAAAAAAACGCAGAAATAGGTCCAGCTCTCTTAACCAATTCTTTAGCTAATTGGCGAACCTCTGGCTGCAGCTTAACTTTTTCATCTGATAAATAGATCCCAATTAAGCCACGATTAATTAACTGGTGAAACTTACGATGCGGCAAGTCTTCCGTAAAGCGATCTGCTTCTTTTAGAAAATGGGTCAACCGCTTGAATAATTGTTCATTATTCTCGTAGTAAAAACAGAAATTTAAATCCCCGCCAATACGGTCCTCCTCCTGGTCGATAAAATAATCTAGCAGGATATGTAATCCTTGGATATATGGAAAATACCCGTTTAACAGTTTATCGGCAGCTTCCTTTCGAAAGTCATGTCGCATGGCATAGGAAATTAGGCAAAAAATCGCCAAAGTCGAACCAGAACAAGCGGAAAATTCATACCATTTCATCGGGGGAAGTTCCTGTTCATATTGCTTGAACCACTGAGATAACCTTTGAACCCGTTCGTGAACGATGACATGTTTGTGGATTTGTAATTTCCTGTAATAATCGCATAAGGTTAATAAATCATTCTGAATTGTTTTATAGGCTGGGATTTGAGCAAGTACCTTCTGACAAGTTTCGACTAAATCCAATAAATAACCGCCGTCGTTTTGCTCTTCTCTTAAGTGGTAATAGTTGGTCGTTTTGGCCCCCGGTGTTAGGGCATGGCACATTGAGTCATGCAATGCAGCAAAGTCATCAGGGTCTAGCGATGTACTTCGGTCACAAAGGTTATCTAAATAATCACTAATCGTTTGGTAGGCGACAATAAATTTGATCGCTTTCTTGTAGTCCTTTTCTGCAAGTAAAGCTAAGATGGCCCCGCCCTCACAATGGAAAGTTTTATACTCGATACTTGCTACTGCTTGTTTCCGTAATTCATGGTTCGGTATTGCTTCGGCTCTTTTTTTCCAATAGTCTAATTCTTCGTGCGCTGCTGGAATTATTTTCCCATATACTTGAGCCATTAAGCCCACCGGAGTTGTTGGTACTTTCAAAGTGTCAAACCCTTTCTAAATAGCTGTTCTTTTCGTACAATAGATACAGATTACATACGAAGGAGAGCTAATCATGATTTATCCTTATAATGGTAAGAGTCCAAAAATTTCGCCAAATGCCTTTATCGCTGATTATGTTACGATTACTGGTGATGTCACGATTGGAGATGAATCAGGAATATGGTTTAATACATCCATCCGTGGAGATGTTGCGCCAACTGTTATTGGTAATCGTGTCAACATTCAAGATAATTGTGTGTTGCACCAAAGCCCGAATAATCCATTAATCATTGAAGATGAAGTGTCGGTTGGCCATCAAGTAATTCTGCATAGTGCAATCATACGGAAACGCGCTCTAATTGGCATGGGTTCGATTATTCTTGACGGCGCAGAAATAGGCGAAGGTGCCTTTATCGGGGCCGGCAGTCTCGTTCCTCAGGGTAAAAAAATACCACCTGGAACACTTGCATTTGGCCGACCAGCAAAGGTCATCCGCGAGCTAACAGAGGAAGACATCCTCGATATGCAACGCATCTCTCGTGAGTACGCCGAGAAAGCGCAATACTATAAATCCCTTCAGGGGAAATAGGTTATTTTCTTATTATATACCTTTTAGGGTAGGTAATATTAGTGATTTGCTTTAGGAAGTTGCGGCAAGCAAAGACAGGACCAAGGCAAAAGAGCACACGATTTCCTCGTGTGCTCTAACAACTACTACATCGACTGTAATACTTTTTCTCCCATTACTGAAGATTCGAAGTCGTAAACCTTTTCGACATAAACCTGATGCCAAACCATAAACATCAAGACAGTCCAGATTTTGCGGCTGTTATCTGCCTTACCGGCACAATGGTCATCCAATAGTTTCAACAAGAAAGACTTGTTAATTAAATGATCTGTTGCGCTATCACGGATAATTTTCTTTGCCCAATCGTTCATTTCAGCTTTTAGCCAGTGGCGAATTGGGACTGGGAAACCTAACTTTTTCCGATTCAACACATGGTCAGGAACGATTCCTTCAGCCGCTTTTCGTAAAATATACTTCGTCGTGCCGTTTGCCGTTTTTAAACTTGTTGGAATTTTAGATGCAACATCAAACACTACTTTATCCAAGAAAGGTACGCGCAATTCCAACGAATGTGCCATCGTCATTTTGTCGGCCTTCAAAAGGATATCACCACGCATCCAAGTATGGATGTCGATGAACTGCATGCGGTCAACCGGGTCATAGCCACGGCTCTCCTCATATAACAGCTTCGTAATATTGGTATAGTGAAGCCCCTCCTGATAATTTCTCAGTAATTGGCGCTTTTCTGATTCAGTAAACATTTTGGCATTCCCAATATATCGCTGTTCCATTGGGGTTACACCGCGTTCAATGAAGCTTTTTCCCTTAACCCCTTCAGGAAGGCAACAAGCAACTCCTTTTAAAATCGCTTTACCGACGCGTGGAATTTTATTAAAAACCTCTAGAGATTGCGGCTCACGATAGATGTTATAGCCACCAAACAACTCATCTGCACCTTCGCCTGATAGAACAACGGTAACATGCTTGCGAGCTTCGCGAGAAACGAAATACAATGGCACGCAGGCTGGGTCCGCAAGAGGGTCATCCATATGCCACATGATTTTCGGAATCTCGTTCATGTACTCCTCAGGGGAAATTACATAGCTTATGTTTTCAACGCCAAGCTTTTCGGCCGTTTCCTTAGCCACGTCAATTTCGCTAAAGCCGTTATGGTCAAAGCCGACGGAAAAAGTTTTGATCGCCGGATGGAATTCTTTCGCAATCGATGCAATGATAGACGAATCAATACCGCCTGATAAAAATGAGCCAACCGGCACGTCCGAACGCATATGCTTTTCCACACTGTCAAATAAACATTCGCGAATTTCTTTAACAAAATCATCCTCGGATTTTGCCACCGGATGGAAAGAAGCACGCCAATACTTTTTAATATCCAACTTTCCGCCAATTTTTTTCGTAAAATAATGGCCAGGTTCAAGCTTTTGGATGCCTTCAGTCATCGAATATGGCTCTGGAACAAATTGATAAGTTAAATAATGCTGTAATGCTTCCCTGTTAAGTTCAGTACCTTCCAAAGCCATCAGGATGCTTTTTTTCTCAGAACCGAAGAAGGTGCGCACACCGTCTGAATAATAGAATAACGGCTTAATCCCAAACGGGTCACGGGCTCCCATCAATTTTTGCTCTACCTTATCCCAAATTAAAAAAGCAAACATTCCACGCAACTTCTCGACTGCTTTTTCACCGTAATGACTATATAAGGCAATGATCACTTCCGTGTCCGATTGAGTGGCAAAACTTAATCCTGCCTTAACTAGATCCTCACGTAGCTCTAAGTAATTGTAAATTTCCCCGTTAAAAATAATCCAATAGCGCTCATTTTCATAAGTAAGAGGTTGATGGCCGCTTTCAATATCAATAATGCTTAGGCGGCGAAAACCAAATTGGATATGTTCATCAAAGAAGTACCCATCATCATCAGGACCACGATGGGTAATCACATCGTTCATCATTTTAAAAAGTTGTTTATCATCATCGCGATATTCTTGCGCTTGATCATGCATACAACCGATAAATCCACACATATGTAAGTCACCTACTTCTAAAATTCGTTCAAAACGTACCTTCTAATACTATCACAATATACCCACTTTGATATACCCTCAATCAGAATTGACGAGCAAATAAAAACGAGAGTTACATATAAATGCAACTCTCATTGAATAATCTTATTTTATTTTCCAGCTTGTGCCTTAAGTGCTTCAGCCTTGTCTGTTCTCTCCCATGGAAGATCAACATCAGTGCGGCCGAAATGTCCGTAAGCAGCTGTTTGCTTGTAAATTGGGCGACGAAGGTCTAGCATTTTGATAATTCCTGCTGGGCGAAGGTCGAAGTTATTACGAACTAAGTCGACTAAAACATCTTCCCCAACAACACCTGTTCCAAATGTATCAACAGAAATCGATACAGGATGCGCAACACCAATAGCGTAAGCTAATTGAACTTCTACTTTTTCAGCTAATCCAGCTGCCACGAGGTTTTTAGCCACATAACGCGCAGCGTAAGCAGCAGAGCGGTCAACCTTTGTAGGATCTTTACCAGAGAATGCACCACCGCCATGACGAGCATATCCACCATATGTGTCAACGATGATTTTACGTCCAGTTAGACCAGCATCCCCTTGTGGCCCACCGATTACGAAACGCCCTGTTGGGTTAATAAAGTATTTTGTATTTTCATCAATTAGTTCCTGAGGAACAACCGGGTTAATCACATGTTCTTTAAGATTTCGTTGAATTTGCTCTAAAGAGATTTCTGGGTGATGTTGTGTTGAAATAACGATTGTATCTATGCGGACTGGCTTGTCGTTTTCATCGTATTCAACGGTAACTTGCGTTTTTCCATCTGGTCGTAAGTAAGGAAGAATTTCTTCTTTACGAACATATGTTAAGCGACGTGCTAACTTGTGAGCTAATGAAATAGGAAGCGGCATAAGCTCTTTTGTTTCATTACATGCAAAACCAAACATTAACCCTTGGTCTCCGGCACCAATTGCATCAATTTCCGCTTCAGTCATAGAGCCTTCGCGTGCTTCAAGCGCTTGGTCGACACCCATCGCGATATCAGGAGATTGTTCATCGATGGAAGTTAAAACGGCACATGTCTCTGAGTCAAAACCGTATTTTGCACGAGTATAGCCGATTTCTTTTACTGTTTCACGAACAATTTTTGGGATATCTACATATGTAGAAGTGGTAATTTCACCTGCTACTAATACTAAACCAGTTGTCACACTTGTTTCAGCAGCAACACGAGCATTTGGGTCTTTTTCTAAAATCGCATCTAAAATTGAATCAGAGATTTGGTCACAAATTTTATCTGGATGACCTTCGGTTACTGATTCAGAAGTGAACAAACGACGTTTCGTTGACATCCGAATTCCTCCTATATTAGAAAACCTAATGATACGGTACTCATTCCCTAGTAGTATGAATAAAACAGCTTACTTTTATGATGATAAGCAGTTTGCTATTTTTAAAGGTAGCTTTTTAAACAATAAAAAAACCTTCCCCTGTAATCGTGAGGAAAGGTTGTTGCTCTCGTCAGAAGCGCCTTTCACTCTTATCGTTCAAGGTCGTTACCTTGCGCTGGTTTAGCACCTTTTCCAAAAAAAAAGACCTTTAAAGATCCTTCGATTCATGGTTAGGTTGCTGGGTTTCATTGGGCCAGTCCCTCCACCAGCTCGGGATAAGAGAGTATCCGTTCAAGGAAATATCTTAACCTAGACTATTGATAAATGTCAATATGTTTTCCTTATTAATGAAAAAAATATATAATATTGCAAGAAAAAATAAATTTTCCTGTTCCAGCTGAATAGTATAGACTAATTACGTTAATGTGTTATACTATTCAACGAGGTATAACCACTTTTTACAAATTTTATTCATTTTAACTATCGTAAAGGAAGGTATATGAGTAATGAATTCTGTTAGCATCCCAAACGAGTTACATGTGTTATTACAAGGCAACAATGTGCATACGCAACTTTCCGTTCCTCAATTAGTTGAAAAAGTTCTAACTCGCCAAGAAGGTGTTTTAACATCTACCGGTGCTGTTCGTGCTACAACTGGTAAATATACTGGACGTTCTCCTAAAGATAAATACATCGTTCAAGAAGCTTCTGTAATAAATAAGATTGATTGGGGTTCTGTTAACCAACCCATTTCAGAAGAAGCATTCTCCAATCTATATTCTAAAATGCTTGAATATTTGAAAATTCAAGAAGAAGTTTTTGTTTTCAAGGGATTCGCCGGCGCTGATAAAAGATATCGCTTTCCAATTCAAGTCATTAATGAATATGCTTGGCATAATCTTTTTGCCCATCAATTATTCATCCGTCCAACAGACGAAGAATTATTAGAACACCAATCACAATTTTCTGTCATTGCAGCTCCTAACTTTAAAGCAGACCCTGCTGTGGATGGGACCATGTCAGAAACTTTTATCATTATATCATTTGAAAAGCGTGTTGTCTTAATCGGTGGAACTGAATATGCTGGTGAAATGAAAAAGTCCATCTTCTCGATTATGAACTACCTGTTGCCTGAGCAAGATATTTTTCCAATGCATTGCTCGGCAAATGTTGGCCGTGAAGGCGATGTTGCCTTGTTTTTCGGTTTATCAGGTACGGGGAAAACAACACTTTCAGCAGATGCTAATCGCCGCTTAATTGGTGACGACGAGCACGGTTGGTCAGCAAATGGTGTCTTCAATGTTGAAGGTGGCTGCTATGCAAAATGTATCGGCCTATCGCGGGAAAAAGAGCCACAAATTTTCGACGCAATCCGTTTTGGAACTGTTCTTGAGAATGTTGTGTTAAACACGGAAACTCGTGTTGCAGATTATGATGATAATTCTCTAACTGAAAATACACGTGCGGCTTACCCATTACAAGCGATTGATAATATCGTAGATCCTAGTGTAGCTGGCCATCCTAATACGATTGTCTTCCTAACTGCTGACGCATTTGGGGTATTACCTCCAATCTCTAAGTTAACAAAGGAACAAGCGATGTATCACTTCTTAAGTGGTTACACTTCTAAGTTAGCTGGAACTGAGCGTGGAGTTACTTCGCCGGAAGCTACATTCTCTACTTGTTTCGGTTCACCATTTTTACCACTTCCTGCAACCGTTTATGCAGAAATGTTAGGTCAAAAAATCTCTGAGCACAATTCACAAGTATTCCTAGTGAATACCGGTTGGACCGGTGGTGAGTATGGCGTTGGTAGCCGGATGAAGTTAGCTTATACCCGTGCAATGGTGCAAGCTGCTCTTGAAGGTGAGCTTAATAATGTAGAAACCGTGAAAGATGCGATTTTTGGATTAGATATTCCTTTACATGTTGCAGGTGTTCCTGATGAGGTATTACAGCCAAGCAAAACCTGGGCAGATCAAGAAACCTATGAAGCAAAAGCGAAGGAATTAGCAACAAAGTTCCGTGAAAACTTTAAAAAATTTGCAAACGTCCCAGCTGATATTGAAGAAAAGGGCGGACCAATTGCATAACATGAAAAAAACCGGGCAAATATGGCCCGGTTTTCTGTTTCTAATTTGTCGAGTTTAACGAAACGAGTTGGTAGGTAATTCTCGTTTGTTTGTTTTCCCATTCGACTTTTTTAATCACACATGTTCCGCTCGAGTCACTATCTAAAGTTTTTCGAACTTCTAGTGGAATATCGATTGGATATAGACGATAGTCCTCTTTTACTAATTGGAATAAATTCTCTTCCAGCCTTACCTCTCGTCCTTTCGTGACAACAAGAGTATTAAGTTCTAGTGGCATTCCCATCTCCACAATCGCTCCTTTGCTAATATACGTATCCCTATCATAACTTAATCTGCTTGTTTTTTCATCCAACTAGCTAAATCGGAAACGACCTTTCGATTGGTTGCTGGTGGAAAATAATGCGTATATTCGCTAAAATACCACGCCTCCACCTGCTTTCCACAATGTCTCAACCCCTTCTCTAAAGCATATGCATGCTCCACGGAAACATTCGTATCCTTTACCCCATGAATAATCAGAACGGGTAGCTCTAATTTTTCTAGCTGAAATAAGGGGGTTCGCCATTCATAACGCTCTGGGTACTTTGAAGGCGTTCCGCCAATAACCCGCTTCATCATTTTTCGCATATCCAATCTTTCTTCATAGGTCAGAAACATATCCGTTACTCCAGCCCATGTCACCATCGACGCAGCGGACGGAAATTCGATAGCTGTTAAAAGCGCCATCACTCCACCACGGGAGAAACCAAATATATGAACCCGCCGGACTCTCCTGTGTTCTCTTAGTAATCGAAATGCTGCAAACGCATCTTCACGGTCATGTCCTCCAAAATCTTCGTTCCCTTCCCCACCTTGGTTTCCGCGGTAAAAAGGAGCAAAGACAATAAACCCCTCGGAAGCAAATTGGGCAATTCTAGCCGGTCGTACCATCCCAACATTTTTTATTCCACCACGAAGATAGAGAAACCCATCAATTGGGGCATCTCCGCCCTTTGGTTCTGCTAACAATCCCTTTACCTTAAGCCCGTCCGAGACATATGTAATGACAAAAAGTTCCACCTGCGGATTTGGGGAGGGAAATCTTTGAACTGAGACAATATTTGGACCTAGAAGCATACCACCCATCCTTTCATTTTTTGTTCCTAGGCATTCACACATTTTTCTCTCCTTCATACGATAACATAGATTCAAAAATCGCCCAATTATTAGAAAAGCGGAAGTGCCCGTTTAGCGGCGTATGGACTGGAGCATTCATTCCTGAGATAAAGGAAACACGAATCGCGTTATTTGCGATTCGATGTTGACTTATCGTAGGGAATGAAAGTGGAAGTCCACTAGACGCTGGGCACTGGAGCTGGACATTTTTCTTTGTTAATTATTAATATTTCAAAACTATTAAAAAGGAGGCACAATGAATGAAGAAGTGGGTCAAAATCAGTTTTTCTGTTTTAGTTATGATGATTTTTATGTTTTCTCTGGTAGCCTGCGGCAAGGACGAAGTACAAAAGGTGAAGGTTGCCGAAGTAACGCATTCTATTTTCTATGCTCCCCAATATGTTGCCCTCGAAAAAGGATTTTTTGAAGAAGAAGGTTTGGATGTGGAAATTACCACTGTCCCGGGCGGAGATAAAACAATGACAGCATTACTTTCAGGAGGAGCGGATATCGCCTTAGTTGGCTCAGAAACCTCCATTTATGTATCTGCTCAGGAAGCGAATGATCCGGTGATTAACTTTGCAGCACTCACTCAAACAGATGGTACTTTCTTAGTTTCCCGCACAAAAATTGACAATTTCAAATGGGAGCAATTAAAGGGTAGTACCTTCCTTGGTCAACGCAAAGGCGGAATGCCGCAAATGGTCGGCGAATTTGTCTTGAAAAAGCACGGCATTGATCCTCATTCCGATTTAGAATTGATTCAAAATGTTGACTTTGCGAACATTGCCCCAGCATTTACTTCAGGCACAGGTGACTTTGTTCAACTATTCGAACCAACCGCTAGTATGATGGAGCAAGAAGGGAAAGGGTATATCGTCGCTTCCTTCGGAGAAGAATCAGGTCAAGTACCTTACACTTCCTTTATGACAAAAGAGAGCTTTTTAAAAGAGAAAAAAGACACAATCGAAAAGTTTACTCGAGCCATTTATAAGGCACAGCAATGGGTAGAATCCCACTCTGCAGAGGACATTGCTGAAGCCATCAAGCCACAGTTCCCTGATACAGATGTGAAATTAATCGCAACCGTAGTAGACCGATATAAAAGCCAAGGTTCCTATGCAACGGATCCGATTTTAACAGAAGGGGCATGGGATAACCTGCAAAACATTATGGATGAAGCCGGCGAGCTTCCTGCAAGGGTTGACTACAGTAAATTAGTCCATACAAAAATTGCCGACGATGTTATGAAATAAGTAATAAAATGGGAGGCCGGGATAATGAGCTTTTTGACGATTGAAAACGTGAATCATACGTATTTTACCCAAACATCGGCTACAACGGCTCTCTCCGATGTTTCGATTGAAATCAAGGAAGGGGAGTTTATTTCCTTCCTGGGCCCCAGCGGCTGCGGCAAAACGACTCTGTTGTCCATTATTGCCGGATTAATTAAACCAACAGAAGGCAAAGTGCTATTAGAAAGAAATCCAATCAATCCTTCTGCTAATGAAATTGGCTATATGCTGCAACAGGATTATTTGTTCCCGTGGAAATCGATTGAAGAAAATATTTTGTTAGGCTTGAAAATATCTAATCGCTTAACGGAGGAATCGCGAAAATCTGCTCTCGACTTGTTGAAAAAAATGGAACTCGGACCTGTTGAAAAGCAAGCACCGAAGCAATTATCAGGGGGAATGCGGCAGCGAGTGGCCTTAGTTCGAACTTTGGCGACGGAGCCGAAAATTTTAATGTTAGATGAACCCTTTTCAGCATTGGATTATCAAACGAAGCTGAAGCTTGAGGATCTTGTATCGCAGACATTAAAGGCTTTTGGTAAAACGGCGATTCTCGTCACTCATGATATTGGTGAGGCGATTGCAATGAGTGACCGGATTTATTTATTTGGAGCAAAGCCTGGTCGTGTCCATAAAATTTTCCACATTCCTGAAGAATTAAGAAATTTATCACCATTTAATGCACGTAGTCATGAACAATATTCCCCTATTTTCCAGATGATATGGAAGGAGTTGGAATCTCTTGAATCATAAATCTAAAACCGAACTCCTCCACCAAAAATATACCGATTCCTTAAAACTCGAAAAGAAATGGGTCCGCTTTTACCAACTGCTAATTTTTATCCTGTTCTTTTCCTTATGGGAAATTGCCAGTGTACGAAATTGGGTTGACCCATTAATTTTCAGTTCACCATCGAAAATATGGGGGCTATTTATAGATAAAATTCAAGACGGAACTCTGTTGTCCAATCTTGGTGTTACCTTAACAGAAACAGTATTTGGCTTTATTTTAGGTACGTTTTTAGGAACTTTATTAGCTGCGATTTTGTGGTGGTCGCCATTTCTATCAAAGGTACTAGACCCTTATTTAGTCGTATTGAATTCGATGCCAAAGGTGGCTTTAGGTCCCATTTTGATTGTAGCCCTCGGCCCTGGTTTTTCCTCGATTATTGCGATGGGGGCCATTATTTCAATCATTATTACAACCATTGTCGTCTATACCTCTTTTAAGGAAGTGGATCCGAATTATTTAAAGGTCCTGCAGACGTTTGGGGCATCACGGATGCAATGCTTTAAGGAGGCCATTTTACCAGCATCTTTCCCTACAATTATCTCAACCTTGAAAGTGAATGTCGGTTTATCTTGGGTTGGTGTCATTGTCGGTGAATTCCTAGTTGCTTCAAAAGGCTTAGGCTATATGATTATTTACGGATTCCAAGTGTTTAATTTTACGCTTGTGCTATTGGCATTGCTTGTTATTGCCGTGTTTGCAACGATTATGTACCAGGTTGTTGATTTTATTGAAAGAAAGCTAATTAAAGATTAAAAGGATGCGCCTTAAGAAAGTTGCATCCTTTATTTTTTATCCGTTTCAGCAAGGGCAATTCTGACGATCTCATCCTTCATAATAAAGCTATATTGCTCATTAAATCTTTCTTTTAATAAAAGCTCTTTATCAACTAGGACCGGCCCATTGGTTTCATGGTAATCTTGTTTCCACTCCAATTTGTCGATAGTGGCATAGAAGATTTTTTTGATAAAAAAACTGTTAGGCTCATTTACTTTGTAGGTGCCAAGAGGAGCTAAGTCTCTTATATATGCACCGGTTTCTTCTAGCACCTCTCGTCTGGCTGCTTCCTCAAGTGATTCATTTAGTTCTACTTTTCCACCGGGAAATTCCCAACCTCTCTTTTTATGGTTCGTTAGTAACCATTGTGAACCATATTGGCAAATTACCAGAACATGATTCGGTTGTACCGAAAATCCATGCGGTTCAGCAAGAAACTGTACTTTATTTCCATTGGAATCAAGAAATTCTTTCATCATTAACTCCTTGTTTTTCTTTATATTATAACAAGAAAAAATCCTATGAGGTGACTCATAGGATTCCCATACTTTCAATATGCTTTTTGGCTTCATCATCACCAAGATTGTATAGCATCGAATAAACCTCTTTCAAAATCCGATCATATGCATCATTTTGCCGATCATAATGATATTCCACATAAGGAACATGGGCACGCAAAAAGGCTTGCACATCGGTGGAGTAATTTTGGTCAAAATACTCGCGCAGTCTAATGATTTCGTCATCAGTTGCTTCAATTTTGTATTCCCAAGAAGAACTTGTAGCACTTTGTGAGATTTCCGCTGTGCCAACTGAAACATAATATGTTTTTTTTTGCGCCATACGTATCATCTTCCTTTTCATCACTTAGTCACAATTCGACAGAAAAAGTCGAGATTTTTCTAACAAAAAAATAACTTTTACACTATTATTCGTTTCCCACATTGGTATATAATTTATGCAAGTTTTAAAAATTACAAAAGGATTATATACAATCCCGTCAGGAATATTTTTTATTTATTTGGGTATTCAATATATAAGGGGATTTTCATTTTAGGAGGGGTGAAATATGAAATTGGTTGACGAACTTTTTGAACTCTATCGTGACAAACTTTCAGGTGATGAAGAAGACATAGATATGTTGGCTTTCGCCTTTTTAGAAGAAATGGAGTACGAGGATTTATTGCACATCATTCAAGAAATGGACAAACAGGAATTATATAATCTAATGGGAGTTTATTTAATTGAAAGCTTGAAGGGGAAATTTGCACAACAGGAATATGGTCAAAGACGTGCTCCCATTTATCCACATAGAAATATTCACTAATACATACCAAGCTGCCTACAAAAAAAGTAGGCTTTTTTAATTGACCTTAAAGATAAATGGGGTTATGGTAAACTTGTGAAATGAGGAGGAAACTAGATGCTAACTACGATAATGATTGTTTCTATTATAATTGTGTTTGTTGTCTTATTACTCGCTGTAGTAACTACTTCAAAGGCCTACCAATATAAGCATACGGTTGATTCGGTATCAAAGGATCAGGCAAGTGAACAAAACAGGGACTCAGATAAAACCGAGTCCTAAAAAACTAGGACTCAGTACAAGACTGAGTCCTTTGTTATTTTTATGCAAATACTTGGAGTAACTCTTCTTTACTTTGCTCTAGCCAATAACGCATGAGTCGTTTTGCCCCTTCTAGATCATGGAGCTTCGCTTGACCGCATTGAGTTTCATTCGCTGCTGGAATTTCGACAGTCTCAATTCCCTCTGTCATCGTATCGTTAAGCAAGTCAATAACTTCTTCAACGGTTGGTGTACCACTTACAACTAAGTAATAGCCAGTTTGGCAGCCCATTGGGGAAATATCAATAATGTCAAAATGATTGTATTTTTCTGAGTGCTTGCGAATATTAATTGCTAATAAATGCTCTAATGTATGAATCGCATCAGGTTTCATTGCTTGTTTGTTTGGTTGACAAAAACGTATATCATATTTATTAACAATACCATCACTACCCACTTTATGGACACCACAATGTCTTACATACGGAGCTTTAACAGCATTATGATCTAATTCAAAGCTTTCTACTGAAGGCATTTTCTTCACTCCTTTTAACAATAACCTACCAGTTTATTATACATGATATTCCGAGTAAATTCATCAACTTTATAAGATTTTTTCGAAAATGCATTTTTGGTTTAATTGTGATATGGTGAAGGTACTTTTAGGACGAAGCTGGTGCAAGATCATGTTAAAAAATCTTTTTATTAGTATCATTCGTTTTTATCAAATCGTCATCTCACCACTTAAACCACCGACTTGTCGGTTTTACCCTACCTGCTCCCATTATGGACTCGAGGCTATTAAGCGCTATGGGCCACTAAAAGGCGGTTGGCTAACCGTTAAACGTATCGGAAAATGTCACCCTTTGCATCCGGGTGGTGTTGACCTTGTCCCAGATGAATGGCCTGGATTAGTGAAAAATAAAAAACGTCTTGAGAAATAATTTCTTATTCTCAAGACGCTTTTTTTATTTGTTCTGATATCCATTAATAACTAAATCTAACTTTCCTGTATGCGGGTCTATGACCAGACCATGTACCGGAATATCCTTTGGCATTAACGGGTGTTGATTTATCACTTCCACACTGTGGGAGACACTTTCAGTGACGGAATCAAATCCATGTAGCCACTCAGAGACATTTACTCCAGAGTAAGAAAGCGTTTGTAGTGTTTCCTCTGTGATTCCATTTGCCTTCATTTTTTCAAGCATTGGGGCAGCTTTCATGCCACTCATCCCACAATCATAATGGCCAATCACGAGCACCTCCTGGGCTTTTAATTCATAAACGGCCACGAGAATACTGCGCATAATACTTCCAAATGGATGCGCAATGAGGGCGCCAGCATTTTTAACAATTTTAACATCACCGTTGGACACGTTGATTGCCTTCGGTAATAATTCCAATAGTCTTGTGTCCATACACGTTAAAATAACCATCTTCTTATTAGGAAATTTGGTTGTTTCGTACTCCTTATATCTTTCTTCTAGAACGAATTTTTCATTAAATTCTAACATTTCACCAAGTATTGTATGCTTTTCCATTAATGTTCCCCTTTACGAATTATTCCTTTTTTGCTAAAAAAATTTATTCTTGCCATTTCCTAAAATTTTATGTATGATACAAAAGGAAATCGGAATCATTCCGTATTAATATTTTATTAAATATTTGATGAAAGCACAAATATTTATTTTTTTGAGTTCTAAATCGTAATAAGTACGATTTAGATAATTGGAGGTTATTTTGTAATGAAAAAACTAAAGACTTTCTTGGTCTTAATGGTCATATTGAACGTCCTATTAGTAGGATGTTCGAATAATAATAATCAACCAAAAGATAATGATAAACTCATTATTTATACGACAGTATATCCACTGCAATATTTTACGGAAAAATTGGCTGGCGATTTTGTCTCGGTTCACTCGATATATCCCCCTGGAGCTGATGAGCATACATTTGAACCATCACAAAGGGATATGATGAACGTTGCCGATGCCCAAGTCTTTTTCTATATCGGATTGGGACTTGAAGGGTTTGTTGAAAAGGCGAAAAAGACATTAAAAAATGAGGGCGTTGAATTTTTTGCGCTCGGAGAACAAGTTCATGTTGAAGAGGCCGAGGTCCATGATGATGATGAACACGAAGACGATGGCCATCATCATGGGGATATTGACCCTCATATATGGTTGGACCCTGTTTACGCAAAGGAGCTTGCACTGGGAATAAAAGAACAACTAGAGAATAGGTTACCAGAAAACAAGGAACAAATTGAAGCAAATTATAAGAGTCTTGAGAAAGATTTAGATGAGTTACACTTAGCTTTTGAGGATGTAATGAATAATAGAGTTCATAAAGAAATGATCGTTTCCCATGCAGCCTTTGGGTACTGGGAGAAACGTTATGGAGTAAAACAAATTAGTATTTCAGGAATTTCATCTACTTCTGAGCCAACACAAAAACAATTGAGAAAAATAGTTGATATTGCGAGAAAAAAGAACATTCAGTACATTTTATTTGAGCAAAATGTCAGCTCAAAACTTGGTGATATCATTAAGGATGAAATCGGAGCAAAACCACTACCTTTGCACAACCTATCCACGCTAACAGAAGAAAATATCAAAAACAAAGAAACCTACATCACCTTAATGTACCAAAACCTCAACTCTATAAAAACTGCACTAAGCAAGTAAAAACCACTTTAACGCTTTAAAGCGTTAAAGTGGTTTGTTTTGTTATTTTGTTTGTTCGTTCCACCATTTTTTTAGTTTATGCCGCATTAGTTTTTTGGCAGCATTTCTTGGTAGCTCTTCGACAAATACGAACCTTTTCGGGATTTTAAATTTGGCTAATCTTTCTTGGCAATAGGACTGTAGTTCTTGCTCGATAATCTGAGCATTTGCTTTTTTTACAACTAACGCTAACGGAACTTGGCCCCAAGAATCGTCTGCAACCCCAATAACTCCTGCATCCTCCACTAGCTTATGAGACTGGAGAACCCCTTCAATTTCAGCAGGATAAATATTTTCCCCCCCTGAAATAATCAAATCAGACCTGCGATCCAGTACATACAAAAATCCTTCTTGATCCACATAGCCGATATCACCAGTGGAGAACCAGTCATTTTGTATTTTTAGACTAGTTTCATCTGGTCGATTTAAATAGCCAATGGTTACATTAGGGGCCTTAACTAATATCTCACCTGATTCTGTCGCATTAACCTCCGCACCCTCTTCATTGACAATTTTAAGCTGAACAGGAAATAATGGTTTTCCCGCAGACCCCAGCTTTCTAAGACTGTCTTCCGGCGATAAAGTGACTACTTGTGAGGATGTTTCAGTCATTCCGTATGTCTGGTAAACTGGTATATTTCTTTTCACACATTCCTCTAGCAATGGTTTTGGAACCGGTCCTCCCCCTACCAACATACATCGAAATTCCTTCGGTATAGTCGTAGTACTAAGCTGCTCTAGTATTCTCTTCACCATTGTCGTTACGACTGAAATAATGGTTACACGATTTTCAACTATTTCACGAATAACACAAACTTCATTAAATCCATCATGGAGAATGACAGTCATTCCATAAATGATGCCCCTCATTAGGATCGAATATCCGCTGATATGAAATAAGGGAACAGTACATAGCCACCGATCATCTTCATGAAGTCCTAAATTTAGCGCCGATCCTGTCGCACTCCACCAATGGTTTCCATATGTTTGAAGAACCCCTTTCGGTCTGCCTGTTGTTCCAGAAGTGTACATAATACTGCAAATGTCTCGTAAATCAATCTCCTCTTGGATGAAAAACGCTGTGCCTTCAATTTTCTGTAATTCTTCTTTGTCAATCAACTTGCCCTTCAATTGCGTGTAAATAGTAGCGAATTTTTTCTCGGTAATCAAAAGCTCTACCTGTGAGTCTGTTAACTGCCACTCGATTTCATTTACAGTAAGTCGATTATTAATAAAAACAGCTCGACAGCCAAGGAGCTGTAGCCCAAACAGAATGTAAACCGTATCAATATGATTTCCTAACATCACCGCAATATTTTGTCCCGCTTTAACACCATGGGATGTTAATTTTTCTGCAATGGCAAAAGCTTGATCATAAAGCTCTTGGAAAGTTATCTCTTGATTATCAAAAATAATGGCAACTCGATTTGGCGAGAGATGGGCACGTTTCTTTACTAAATTTGGAATGATTTGACCAACCATGTTTTGTATCTCCTTTAAATATGAAATAGAAAATACAGCCTGATGGATGTCCATCAGGCTGCAATAAATTTTTCATATCGAATCAAGGGAAACGTGGGAATTGCCCAAAATCAGGCTTGCGTTTTTCCTTGAAGGCATCGCGGCCTTCTTTGGCTTCATCGGAAGTATAATATAATAGTGTTGCATCACCAGCTAATTGCTGTAATCCAGCTAAACCATCTGTATCCGCATTCATCGCTGCTTTTAAGAAACGAAGGGCTGTAGGGCTCTTTTCTAAAATCTCCTCACACCACTTAATGGTTTCTTCTTCAACTTGATCTAAAGGAACAACCGTATTAACTAATCCCATATCTAACGCTTGTTGTGCATCGTATTGACGGCATAGATACCAGATTTCACGCGCCTTTTTGTGACCGATGATTCTTGCTAAATATCCAGAACCATAACCCGCATCAAAACTTCCTACCTTCGGACCAGTTTGGCCGAACACAGCATTGTCTGCTGCAATTGTTAGGTCACATACAACATGAAGGACGTGACCGCCACCGATTGCATAACCTTTTACCATGGCGATTACTGGTTTTGGAATTACACGGATAAGGCGTTGAAGGTCAAGTACATTTAAACGAGGAATTTTGTCCTCTCCTACATATCCACCGTGTCCTCTTACAGATTGGTCTCCACCCGAACAGAACGCCTTGTCGCCAGCTCCCGTTAAAATGATGACGCCAACATTTTCATCGTCTCTTGCATAAGCAAATGCATCAATTAATTCCATCACAGTTTTTGGAGTAAAAGCATTATGTACCTGTGGTCGATTAATCGTAATTTTTGCGATACCATTATACGTTTCGTAAATGATTTCTTCATATTGATGTCCGGCAATCCATTCTACTACTGCCATAACGGATTCCTCCTTTAATTATGTATTGGACAAAAAGTCCCTTACTATTGTACCAAATTTTTCAGGTTGTTCCACATGAATTGTGTGTCCTGCGCCATGTACTTTATAAATTTGCCCATTTTTAATATCTTTTTGCATTTCTTCGGCAATTAAACAAAATTTTATATCCTGTTCTCCAACAATCATAAGGGTATTTGCCGTAAGATTTTGAAGATGATTCCAAAAAGATGGTTGAGCCCCCGTTCCCATTCCTAATAAGCTTTTTGCCAAGCCCAGTGAATCATTTCTTAATCGTTGGTTCCTGACTGATAATCTAATTTCCTCCGGAAGGGATTTTTGAGAATCAAACAGGGGGATATTCTCCCATCGTGAGACAAATGGTTCGATCCCATTTTTGATGATAGATTCAGCTAAGTTGGAATCGGATTTCCTTCTTTCTTCTCTTTCTATTTCAGTTTTTAAACCAGGAGAAGAGCTTTCTAATACTAATTTTCGGACCCGATTTGGATAACTAAGGGCAAACCCCAATGCCAATCTTCCACCCATGGAGTAGCCCAAGACATCAACCTTTTCAAAACCTAACTTGTCCAATAATATGGTTAAATCTTTTGCTACAGATGGTAGTGAAAAGTTTGCCTCTTCGTAGTTATGTACTTCCGTTAAACCATGCCCAACAATATCAGGCATGATCATTTTCGAATTTTTTCCAAGGGATGTACAAAAAGGTAGCCAATTGGACCCTCTTCCTGTAAAACCATGCAACATAAGTAACGGGAATCCCTCGCCACAAACCTCAACATGATATGAAATTTCCTCAACTTCTATCTTCATCACAAGAACCTTCAATGAACTTATCTATTTCCTGGGAAACAGATTTCCACAAATTTCGATGTTCCACAACATTTTTTTCACGATTAGTCGGAATTTCAATGACCTTTAAGCCTTTCGTCTTTCGACTTTGATTCATCACTAAGTAAAAATCATCCCAATTTTCCGCTTTTGTGTAGGATCCGTTATACATATGGACTACATGTTGAAAATTTAAATCTAGAGGTGTTCCAAACAATAACTCAAAATGTTTCGGATGGTTAGCTTGTGGTAAAAAAGAAAAAATTCCGCCACCATTGTTGTTCACAACAATAATAGTAATGTCAATATCTAACAATTTCGAAGAAAGAAGTCCATTTAGGTCATGGTAAAAAGTTAAGTCGCCAACAACTAAATATAGTGGTTGCGAGTGTTTAGCTGCTCCCATGGCCGTTGATGTAATGCCATCAATTCCATTGGCTCCTCTGTTTGCCATTACTCGAATCGATTTTTGATTCGAAAAGAAAAAAGAATCCAAATCACGTATCGGCATGCTGTTTCCAACAAATAATGTTGCATGATCCGGTAGGATATCTGCTAATAAAGCAAAGAGTTTGCCTTCATCCATCTCAACTATATCTCTTGCCGATTGCATTTGTTCTTTTGCCAGTCTATTAATGGTTAGCCATGATGATAATTGTTTGTTTTCGAGCACCTTTTGGACTAATTTTTCCATTGTTCTGCTAAAAACAAGTTCGTCACAATAAACCATTTCGGTTGCGAGTGCAGATGGATCACGCCATCCGCTTCCTCCATCCACGACAATATGCTCTGCATGATGATTTTCTTTTAGAAAAATGGATAAAGACTTGGAAACAGGCATCGCGCCAAAGCGTAAAATCAAGTCTGGTTTTAAAAATGCCCTGGCCGCTTCATGACGCAGAAAATTATCATAACAATCAATGATAAGCGAGGTATCATGATTGCCACTTCGAAGCTGGGAAAGTGGATCAGCTAAAATGGGATAGCCCAATTTTTCGGCTAATTCTGTAATCGATTTAGAAAATCCTTCTTCAGCCATCTGACCACAAATAATGATTCCATTCCGTGCTTGTCTGAAAAGTTCTTCTAATCTTTCGAAATGTTCAGTTGCTAATGACCAGGAACCGATGTCAGATTGCACATATCGGTTCTCCCTCTCGCCACTTTCAAATAAATTTTCACTATCCAACTGAGGGATTAAAGGTTCACGAAATGGGAAATTGAGATGAACCGGACCAGTAGGATTACAGCGAGCAGTGCTTACTGCACGAGCGCAGGTCATTCTAGCAAAGCGAATAACTGATTTCTCTTTTTCCGGAATCGGCATTTCAAAAAATGCTTTCACATGTTTTCCATATAAATGAATTTGGTCAATTGCTTGAGGGGCCCCGACCTCTCTTAGTTCATGGGGACGGTCTGCCGTTAAAACGATTAACGGAATCCGCGAATAGCTCGCTTCAATAATTGCTGGGTAATAATTCGCAGCCGCAGTCCCTGATGTACATAAAAGGGCAACTGGCTTCCTTATTGCTTTCGCCATTCCTAGTGCAAAAAACCCAGCAGAACGTTCATCAATTTGAATATGAACGGTTAACAGGGGATGTTCTGCCATCATCATCGCCATGGGCGTAGACCTTGAACCGGGACTGACAACCACATTTGTTACCCCCGATTGAACAAGCTCATTGACAAATGCTGCTGTAAAGGCCGTTAAGGCATCCATATCATTCATGTATCTTTTCCTCCAAGTGCATATAACATCGGGCGGAATTTAATTCTTGTTTCAATAAATTCGCTTTCCGCATCTGAATTCTCGACAATTCCGCAACCTGCAAAAAGGGATGCCTCTTTTCCTTGAATGAGCCCCGAACGAATAGCAACGGCAAATTCACCATCCCCATTTGCATCCAACCAACCTATTGGCGCTGCATAAAAACCACGGTCTAGCTCTTCCACTTGGCGAATTTTTTCCACGGCTAACTCCTTAGGCATTCCGCCAAGTGCAGGTGTGGGATGTAAGTCATTAACAAGTTGCAGAAGAGATGTTGTTTTTTTAGCCACTCCTGATACAGGAGTATAGAGATGCTGAATATCCCGCATTTTCATTAGTCCAGGTTGATTAGGAATATCGATTTCCAGACAATGCTCTTTTAGAGCATCTTTAATCATGTCGACTACATACTGGTGCTCAATGCGATTTTTTTGATCAGCGAGTAGTTCTTCCCCAAGGTTTTCGTCCTCTTTTTCAGATTTTCCTCGAGCAATCGAGCCTGCCAAACAAGTAGAGAGGATATCGTTCCCAGTCTTTTTCACTAATCGTTCAGGTGAAGCACCGATAAAGCAATCCCCGTTTACCTCAAAAGCAAACACAAAGCTTTCTGCTTGTGCATTTATCAAATGGTTTAGAACGGGTTCAATGAGAACTCTTTCGGTGAAAGTAAGCCTTAGCTCTCGGGCTAATACTACTTTCTTTAAGGAACCCGTCTTAAGGTCTGAAACTGCTCGTTCCACTGAGTTTTTCCAGTCAACTGCACCTCGTTCATCTATTCTGATAGGTGCTTGATTATTTGTGGGAATCATTTGTTGCTGCAAATTTAATAATCTTGTTCTTTCTTGGATTGTTTTCTCTGCCAAAGTTTCATTATCATGTTTGTTACAAATGATATTTGTAGTGATAAAGGTTTCCCCATTAATAACAGTGAGCATATATTTAGGTACATAAAATAATGATTCGTTGAATTTTGACCATAGGTCAGTTTTTGGTTTCAGCGGATCAAAGGAAAAACCACCAAATAAAGTAGGTCCTATACCTGGGACCGCTATATTCCCTTCGATAAGGGCATCCTCTAATATCTTTTTCCATTCCGCCTCAACATGAAAAAAGCGGTCAGTTGACTGATCCGACTGAATTTGCGTAATTTTTCCAATTCCAACAACAATCGTTTGATCAGTAGGATCTTTCCAGAAAAAACGTTCTCCCTGAAAAAGCTCACTACCGCTATAAAAAAAGGAAAGTGGATTAATTTTGTCTATTTTGTGGATTTCACTAATTAAGACCGGTTTGTTTAAGAATTTTGATTTTGTAATAGCCAAACGAACCGTGTCTTTCATATCCGTTTCTTGGATGGTAACCACATTAATCCCTCCGAAATCAAAGTGCGTAAGCGCCTTGATTAGCACCCACAAGCATAAAGACAACCCCTGGAAGAAGGCATTTTTGACCTTCATTCAGCGATTGGCTTATGACCTAGAGGGGCTATGCGCCTTAGCTGGATTACACTCATTTTACTACATTCATACCTGTTTAGTTTACTTTAAGATACTACTCATACCTTTAGAATGTCAACCAAACATATCTCTTCATACCATGTATTTTCCTTAATATATGGAAATGATGATTGGTTTAGCTTTCCATTATTACGTATAATAAATCATTGACACTGTGATGATCTTTTTCTAAACTAAACATTGTATGTCCAATTTCAAATTATTTACCTTATAAATAGAAAAAATAAGTAAGGGAGAGAAGATTATGCAACCACAATTAAAGACGAACAACGCTAGTTCAGTTGTCCAAGCCAATCGTGGATTCCGCAAATGGTGGCAGCTAACTCGCCCCCATACTTTAACAGCCGCATTTGTTCCGGTTCTTTTAGGAACTGCCTTAGCAATTCAAGATCATACGATCCATTTTGGCTTATTTGCGGCAATGCTGATAGCCAGCCTGCTAATCCAAGCCGCAACGAATATGTTTAATGAGTATTTTGATTTTAAACGTGGGCTAGATAACGAAAATTCGGTTGGAATCGGGGGAGCGATTGTACGCGATGGAATATCCCCAAAAACCGTTATCAACTTAGCGTTTAGCTTTTATGGAATAGCTCTTTTATTAGGTATCTATATTTGTGCTAATTCCAGCTGGTGGCTTGCTGCTGTTGGTTTAGTTTGTATGGCTACAGGGTATTTCTATACAGGTGGACCACGGCCAATTGCCTATACTCCTTTTGGGGAATTAGTTTCGGGGGTATTTATGGGAGGAATTATTATTTTGATTTCCTTCTTTATCCAAACCGGAACAATCGATAGTACAAGTATTTTAGTATCCATTCCGATTACGATTTTAGTTGGCGCCATTATGATGTCCAATAATATTCGTGATTTAGATGGCGATAAGGAAAATGGTCGGAAAACGCTTGCGATTCTTTTAGGTCAGAAGAAAGCCATTACGTTTTTGGCAGCAATGTTTATCGTTTCTTACATTTGGGTGTTTTTATTGATTGCACTAAAAATCACTTCACCATGGTTAGCGATTGTTCTATTAAGTGCACCTAAACCAATCAGAGCAACAAAAGGCTTTATTGGAAAAAAACTACCTATCGAAATGATGCCAGCGATGAAAGCAACAGCCCAAACCAACACCATCTTTGGATTCCTACTATCTATCGGTCTATTCTTGGGCTACTATTTATAATCATACATTAAAGCGGTGAAGGGAATCCTTCACCGCTTTAATGTATTAACGCAAGTGGGGACTGTCCCCATATGCTTTAACGCGTTAATGTGTTTGAGTGGATTTTCCATATTTCGGTGGCGTATTCTTGGATGGTGCGGTCGCTGGCGAAGTGGCCGGATTGGGCGATGTTGATTAAGCTTTTGCGGCGCCAATTGTGGTGATTGGTGAATTCCGCACCAATTTTATTTTGAATATCAACATAAGATCCAAAATCACGTAAGACAAAATACTGATCATTTTGGGCGATTAAGGAATCAAAAATGACTTCGAATTCATCCCGTTCTTCTTTAAAGAATCCATTTACTAGCTGATCCAATACCTGTCTAAGACGAACATCATGTTGATAATATTCAAGCGAGCGGTAGCTACCTTGATGTTGCAACCTTAGCACTTCATCAGCACTTAGTCCAAAGGTAAAGATATTTTCACTGCCTACCCGTTCAAAAATCTCAACATTTGCCCCATCCATTGTTCCAACCGTTAAGGCACCATTCATCATAAACTTCATATTCCCAGTTCCAGATGCCTCTTTACTTGCCGTTGAAATTTGTTCACTAACATCAGCAGCAGGGAAGATTTCTTCCGCCAAAGAGACTCGATAATTTTCAAGAAATATCACTTTCAATGTTTGTGAAACAAAAGGGTCGCTATTAATCTTCTTGGCAACGGAATTGATTAGCTTGATAACCTTCTTTGCAAAATAATAACCTGGTGATGCTTTTGCACCGAAAATAAACGTACGTGGTGTTAACACCAACCCTGGCTCCTCTTTTAAACGATTATAAAGATGCATAATGTGCAATACATTTAGTAATTGCCGTTTATAGGCATGCAGACGTTTAATTTGTACATCGAATATCGAAGCAGGATCAACCTTAATCCCAGTCTGTACGAGAATGGTATTCGCCAGCTCCGTTTTATTCATATCCTTAACAGTTGCCAATTCATCCAACGCACTCAAATCATCCGTATAATTCTTTAACCGTTCCAATAGTTCTGGCCGGGTCACCCACTCATTTCCTATCAACCCCGTAATCAGTCCTGCTAACCTTGGATTCGCTTTTAAAAGCCAACGTCGATGGGTAATCCCATTCGTTTTATTATTAAATTTTTCCGGGAACACTTCAAAAAATGCCTTCATCTCACGCTTTCTTAAAATTTCTGTATGAAGCTTAGCAACACCATTTACACTAAATGCCCCTACAATTGCTAGATGGGCCATTTTAACCTCATCATTAGCAATGACAGCCATATGCTCAATTCTTTTCCAATCCCCGGGAAACAACCGCCACAGGTCCTCACAAAACCGTTTGTTGATTTCTTCGATAATCATATAAATTCTTGGCAATAACGGTTTAAAAATCCGCACCGGCCAGCGCTCTAATGCCTCTGACAGTGTCGTATGATTTGTATAAGAAACCGTCTTCCTCGTAATTTCCCATGATTCGTCCCAACCAAATCCTTCTTCATCAATCAAGAACCGCATTAGTTCTGGGATTGCCAATACCGGGTGTGTATCGTTGATATGAATGCTCACCTTCTCATGTAGGTAACGTAGGCTAGAATTCTGTTTACGATAGGATCGAATAATGGAATTAATACTTGCAGCAACTAAGAAATACTGTTGTTTTAAACGTAAAATCTTCCCTTCATCATGGGTATCGTCAGGATACAAAAACTCAGAAACCGACTCGGTCTCTCGTTTGTATTGTAAAATATTTTGACGGGACGGATAATTGGCGGGCTCGGCATTCCATAATCGTAATGTATTTACTGTATTATTCTTATAGCCAACCACCGGCATATCATAAGGGACGGCCATAATTTTTTCGGCGTTAACATGACGAAATATTAAGCGTCCATCACTAACAGCGGTTTCCACCTGTCCCCAAAAGGGAATTTCAACTGCGTGGTCTAGGCGGCGAACCTCCCATACATGACCGTTGCGCAACCAATGCTCCGGCAGCTCCACCTGATAACCATCGACGATTTTTTGCTCAAATAAGCCATGTTTATACCGAATTCCACAGCCATGCCCCGGCAACCCAAGTGAGGCTAATGAATCAAGAAAACAAGCGGCTAGTCTCCCTAAGCCGCCGTTTCCTAACGCCGCATCCGCTTCCATCTCTTCGATTTTTCGTAACGAAAGCCCTAATTCTGCAAAGCTATCGTCAACCAGCTGCTCAACCCCTAGATTCAGCAAATTATGGCGCAGCAAACGTCCTAATAGAAATTCAATTGATAAATAGTAAACCTGCTTCGCCCCTGTCGAACGATAATGCCCATTCGTCTGAATCCAATTCCCACTCACATATTCTCGTACCAAATTCCCTAACGCTTGGTAATGATCCCGGTCAGAGCTTTCAGCAAAGCTTTTTCCTGACATTCGCTCCACGCGGTTTACAAACTCCCGCTTAAATTGCTCATTGCTAGAAAACATGACTCTCACTCCTTGTAATGAGCTCCGCATAAAGCTGATTATATTTAAATGCTGACTGTGCCCAGCTATAATCTTTTGTCATCGCGGAAACAACTATTTGTTCCCAAACCTCATTCTGATGATAAAAGCTTAACGCTCTTCTTACCGTATAAAGCATGTCATGAGCGTTAAAGTTTTGGAACGAGAATCCGTTCCCCTCACCAGTTTGCTCATTAAAGGCTTGAACCGTATCATTTAAGCCCCCTGTCTCTCTAACAATCGGAATCGCCCCATATTTCATTGCAATCAATTGTCCCAACCCACATGGTTCAAACAAAGAAGGCATTAAAAATAGGTCCGCCCCGGCGTACAGCCGATGTGCCAAACCCTCATCGAAGCCAATATGTACCTTCAATTGTTCAGGATATTGAGCGCTTTTGCGCTGAAAAAATTGCTCAAACTCCCAATCCCCCGTTCCTAAGACAACCATTTGGATCTTTTCCCCTAGGATTTCATCTAATACACACTGGACTAATTCCAGCCCCTTTTGTGCGGTTAGTCTAGTAATCATAACCATTAGAGGTGTTTCAGAATTCGCAGTTAACCCAAAATGCTGCCTAATCTCTGCTTTACATTTTTGTTTATTTTCCATGTTCAGAATTCCAAAAGGATACGTTAGCGTCGCATCTCGAGCTGGATTATATAGCTCCTCATCAATCCCATTTAAAATTCCAACCAAATCCTCATCACGCATTTTTAACAGTCCGTCTAGCTTCTCCCCAAAATAAGCTGTTTGAATCTCCCTACGGTAAGTTGGGCTAACGGTAGTAATTTTATCAGCAGCCATTAAACCTCCTTTCATAAAATTAATGTTCCCATAAAACTCCAATTGGTCGGGATGGAAGTAGCGCTCCTCCAAACCTAATAAGTCGGTCATCACTTCTTTCGGAAAAATCCCTTGAAACTGTAAATTATGGATCGTAAAGACCGTACGAATAAACCCATACCGTTCCTTATGATAATATTGGACCCTTAATAAAAACGGGATCATGGCAGTATGCCAATCATGGCAATGTATCACATCTGGAAAATATTCCAACTGGTTTAGGCTCTCTAACACCGCTCTGTTAAAAAAAGAAAAGCGCTCACCATCATCAAAATACCCGTACAAACCATCCCGCTTAAAATAATATTCATTATCGACAAAATAAAAGGTTATTCCGTCAAGTACAAGCTCTTCAATGCCGCAATATTGATTGCGCCAGCCAATCGGTACAGTAAACTCCTTAATCTTTTTCATTTTCTTTTGATAAATGGCAGAAATTTTTCCGTACTTCGGTAGCATAACACGAACATCGGTTCCAAGGCTCAATAACTCTTTCGGTAGTGAACCGGCAACATCAGCCAGCCCACCCGATTTGATAAATGGTACACATTCCGAAACGGCAAATAATACTTTCACGATTTAATCAACGCCCCTTGCACAGTCCCCTTACGAATTACATAGGGTTTCAAGTTTGACCCAACTAATACAGTATTGTCTTCTATTTTTACGTCCTTATCTAAAATGACAGAGTCTACTATACAATTTTCGCCAATTTTTGTTTTTTGTAAAACAATACAGTTCCTCACAACCGACCCTTTACCGATTTTCACACCACGAGCAATAATGCTATTTTCGACAGTCCCCTCAATTTGACAGCCATTGGCAATCATGGCATTTTGAACGGAGGAGCCCTTTAAATATCTCGTTGGTGGTTCGTCCTTTACCTTTGTATAAACTGGCCCTTTTCTCAAAAATACTTGTTTCCAAATAGCAGGATCTAGCATCGCCAGATTAGTAGAATAGTATTTTTCAATCGAATTAATCATGACAGCATATCCACTGTACTCATAACGACAAATCTTCCAGTTATGATTAATATCTAATACAACATCCTTCATCGTTCGATAACCGGATTGCCCTCGCTCATTAATTAACTCCACTAATAAAGAGGTTTTTATAATAAACATCCCAATCGATTGACCATTCTTGGTAATCTCTGTAATATCACATTCTGACTCAATGTGCCTGTTCAGTACCTCTTTGAAATCTATATTAAACACAGTATAACCGTTCGTTATCAAGGAATACTTTTGCAGACTACGATGAAAGTAATCCATATTTGCGGCAAAATGTTCGAAACAGCCAAACCCTTCCGAATTTCCATCGATATGGGGAGATGGGAAGAAGAATAGGCCATCCCGTTTCCGGTTCAAATCCCAGTTCTTTCCTGAGCCTAGGTGATCCATGAGCGACCGATATTGAAACTTTGGAAAAATCGCGACACTGCGAATTCCTGAATTCACCATACTGGATAGGACAAAATCAATTAATCGATACCGTCCCGCAAATGGAACTGCTGCTAAGGAGCGTCCGATTGTTAAATCCTCTAGGCCCTCATGAAAGGTTGTCGCGTCAATAACTCCAAGCAATTGTTTATTCATTCGTTTCGCCATCCTTACCCATAAGCTGTTCAACTAACTCCTCTGTTACTAATAAAATATCGTTGCTAATTGGGTCACCACAAATAATCATCCCCGCAGGAATTGTTAGATTTGGTGGTACTATCGCCTTCTCAATGTAAGCATTTTTACCAATAACCGCGTCATGCATAATCACCGATTCGCGAATGATCGCTCCCTTTTCCACATGTACGCCTTGAAATAACACGGATCTTTCTATTTCCCCTTCTATCATGCAGCCTTCATTGATTAATGAATCGATGACCTCTGCCCCAGGTGCTATATATTGTGGTGGCTGATTGGGATTGACCGAATAAATTCGCCAGGTATTATCGAATAAATTGAGTTCACAATCCTCATTTAAGAGATCCATATTCGCTTCCCAAAGGCTTCTTACCGTCCCAACATCTTTCCAGTAGCCTTTAAATGGATACGCATAAAGTTTCTTTTGTTCTTTTAATAAAAGTGGAATCACATCTTTGCCAAAATCATGACTTGAATACGGATTGCAATCATCCTTTTCGAGGTATTCCTTTAAAACCTTCCAGCTAAATATATAAATCCCCATTGAAGCCAGGTTGTTTTTCGGTACATCCGGCTTTTCTTCAAATTCTGTTACACGCAGGTCATTATCCGTATTCATGATCCCGAAACGACTAGCCTCTCCCCAAGGAACCTCGATGACCGAAATCGAGACATCCGCCCCTTTTTCAACATGATAATCAAGCATAAATTCATAATTCATTTTATAAATATGATCACCTGATAAAATCAACACATGCTCAGGATCAAACTGTTGTAAATAGTTCATATTTTGATAAATCGCACTTGCCGTACCTGAGTACCATTTCACATCCGATGATTCACTATATGGCGGCAAAACCGTCACCCCGCCATCCATCCGATCCAAATCCCATGCACTGCCAATACCGATATAAGAGTTTAATAATAAAGGTTGATATTGGGTCAGAACCCCTACGGTATCAATCCCTGAGTTGGTACAGTTACTTAATGTAAAATCGATGATACGGTACTTTCCTCCAAACGGAACGGCCGGTTTCGCTACCGTTTTCGTTAATGAGTTAAGCCTACTGCCCTTTCCTCCTGCTAGTAACATCGCTACGCACTTTTTCTTTCCCACTGCCCTTTCGCTCCTTTCTTGTTTTGACTGGTCGTAATATCGATATGCCAAAAGGCGAAATATTCATCTCAACATAATATGGCTTTCCATGGAATACACCGGTTTCCACATTTATAATCCTTTTATTCGTAAAATCGGTACCACCGAACTGACTATTATCACTATTAAATATTTCCCGATATTTACAAAAAGTAGGAACTCCAACTTTATAGTTAGAGTAGCTTCGCCCGGTAAAATTACAAACGACTAGTAAAAAATCATCCTCTTTACTACCCTTTCGGATAAATGAAAATATCGATTGTTCACTATTATTCACGTCCACCCATTCAAAGCCAATCTGTAGATAATCCTGCTCATACAATGGCTTTGATCGTTTATATAAATTTATTAATTCCTTCACGTAAACATTCATTTTTTGATGCATGCCAAAATTTAACAATAACCAATCAAGCTGTTCCTTATCCTTCCACTCCGCAAACTGACCAAACTCAAAGCCCATAAATAAGAGCTTTTTACCCGGATGGGCCATCATATAGCCCAACAGCAGTCTTAATTGGGCAAACTTTTCCCAATAGTCGCCTGGCATCTTATCCAAAAGAGACTTTTTCCCATGAACGACTTCATCATGTGAAAAGGGTAATATAAAGTTTTCCGAATAAGCGTAAAGTAGTGAGAATGTGACCTTTTGATGAGCCTGATGACGAAGTGTCGGAGGTGTCTCCATATACTCGAGCATGTCATTCATCCAGCCCATATTCCACTTGTAATGGAATCCTAGCCCGTCATATTGAACTGGAGTAGTTACTTCTGGCCAGTCTGTAGAGTCTTCAGCAAACATTAATATTGTAGAGTCATATTCCTTCATAACCTGGTTTAGCTTTTTCAAAAATGATAGGCCATATGAGTTTGGACTTTTTTGCATATTTGGCCAGTAAATGATATTAGAAACAGCATCGAGGCGAAAACCATCTATATGAAACTGTTCTATCCAATAAAGCGCATTGGAAATTAAAAAGCTCTGTACCTCAGGTTTACCTAAATCAAAATTGGCCGTACCCCAAACCTCATTTTCTCGGTGGTGTTTATTTTGGTAACAGTAAAGATGAGTTCCATCAAATTGATATAAGCCATGTGCATCCTTACAAAAGTGACCTGGTACCCAGTCTAAAATAACGCCAATTCCATTTTGGTGACATTGGTCAATGAAATACTTAAATTCTTCCGGTTTACCATAGCGGCTCGTAGGAGAATAATAACCCGTTCCTTGGTACCCCCAAGAATCGTCGAGCGGGTGCTCAACAAGAGGTAATAATTCAACATGGGTAAAACCATGGTCTAATACATACGGAATAAGCTCTTCCGCCATTTCCCGATAGTTCAAAAAGCGTCCATCTACATGTTTTTTCCACGAACCTAGGTGACATTCATAAATAATGACAGGCTCTTTAAGGCTCAACTTCTTTTCCTTTTTTAAACGCCATTTAGCATCCATCCATTTGTAGTTATCTGTACGATAGACAACCGAGGCAGTTCTTGGTCTTACTTCAGAATAAAAGGCGTATGGATCAGATTTTAACAATCGATTGTTCTGTTCAGTTATTAATTCATATTTATATAAGCAGCCTTCTAGATTTTCGGGAATTACTAACATCCAAATTCCCTCTTTATTTACTCTATGAAAGCAATGATCTGTTCCATTCCAATTATTGAAATCACCGACAAGTCTGACAATTTTGGCATTAGGAGCCCAGACACAAAACCTTGTTTTGATTTGTCCTCCCTCTGTTAAAATATGTGCCCCAAATAGTTGATAGCTCTGATATAAAGTTCCCTCATGAAACAAATGCATTTGAAAATCAGTTGGATACAAAGTACTCATAGCCATTCTTTGTCCTATTCCTTTCCCTTAAAAACATATTGTTAGTAGGTCAAACAGAGGCTTTCGCCGATTATGTAATGAAAATTTAAGCATCTTTCATGTATTATTCATGTTTTTGTGAAGAATTCCTAGCAATACTTTCAGACAATTACTGAGTAAATAGTGGATAAATCGGGTGGGTTTGAGGATTTATTGTCCATTTCGACATATTCAACTAAGAAAATAGACAAAATAAAACAATAAAAGTAATGAAAGGTGGGTTACATGATGGCTAATAAAGAAGAAGAGTTTTTATTAAAGCAAGCAGGTGGGGAAACCAAGGTTCCCTTATTTGAGGCACCAGATGGTAAAATTCTAGCTACCGGAGATATGTTTCGCGGTCCTTCAACTGGAGTTTCTTCCGAGTTTGATTTGAATAATCCTGGGAATAAGTTAGCACCACGAGTAGAGAAGTATGATTGAATTTGGGTGAGGGTGAGATTTAGGGGTTAGCTTTTCTAATCTAATTTTGCGCTAGGTATTGTTCCTGACGACCACTTTTACTGTTTGGGATAAAAATCGGGCGCCAAGAACGGCTCCTGACGACCACTTTTACTGCTTGGGATAAAAATCAGGCGCCAAGAACGGCTCCTGACGACCACTTTTACTACTTGATATAAAAAACGGGCTACAGGAACGACTCTATGTGAATTTGCTGTAATAAGCAAAATAAAAAGAGCTGCGACTTGATGTCAACAGCTCTTTTTATATAATGACCCATACGGGATTCGAACCCGTGTTACCGCCGTGAAAGGGCGGTGTCTTAA